>CAIMBK010000064.1 GCA_903839195.1 uncultured Bacteroidota bacterium
CTTGAATCTGGGTTGTTTCTAAAGCCATTATTTGATGTTATAAGAAGCTAATAATTCTTGATATTCTGGAGAACTTCTTCTACGAACGGATTCGTTTTTTACAATTTCTTGCAATTTCATTACACCATCTACAATTTGTTCAGGTCTTGGCGGACAACCAGGAACATAAACATCTACGGGAATTACTTTATCAATTCCTTGTAAAACAGAATATGTGTCAAAAATTCCTCCTGACGAAGCACAAGCACCAACTGCAATAACCCAACGCGGTTCTGACATTTGTTCGTAAACTTGACGTAAAATCGGCGCCATTTTTTTGGATATTGTCCCCATTACCATTAGCATATCCGCTTGACGAGGAGAAAAACTCACTCTTTCTGATCCGAAACGTGCCAAATCATAATGCGATGCCATTGTGGCCATAAATTCAATACCGCAACAAGAAGTAGCAAATGGCAATGGCCAAAGCGAATTGGCTCTTGCTAATCCAACTACATCATTCAGTTTTGTAGCGAAGAATCCTTCTCCTACAACCCCTTCAGGTGCGTCAACCATGTTTGTTTTAGATTCCGTCATTTTTATTATTTTGAATTATAAATTTTGAATTATAAATTAATTGAAACATTTATAATCCAACCTTTAAAATAATTTATTTTATTCCCACTCTAATGCTTTCTTTTTTACGATGTAGAAAAACCCTACCAAAAGCAAAAGCATAAAAATTACCATTTTAATCATTCCTTCCATTCCTAATTCTTTAAAATTAATAGCCCAAGGATATAAAAAGATAACTTCCACGTCAAAAAGAACGAAGAGAATAGCGACCAAAAAATATTTTACAGAGAAAGGAATTCTAGCGTTTCCAACCGATTCAATTCCGCATTCGAAGTTAATGTCTTTGTGTTGTGATCTTCGTTTAGGCCCCAAAAAGCTTGAAACAATGATGGTTCCCACGACAAATCCTACAGCAAGAAGAAATTGCATTAGGATTGGAAAATAGCTTAGCTGATTTGTTTGCATGGTATTCGTATTTTAACTTTTCAAAATTACACGCAAAGGTATGTTTTCATTACTTAATTACCAATACAATACTTAAAATTCATTTTCCTTTTTTTAGTCAAAAACCTAATTTTTATCAATTATAAATAAGCGATATTTTGGAACTGTTTTTTGAGTTTTGTCCAAAAAAAACGTCCCGATAATTTCGGGACGTTTGTACACTCTAGGTAACAAAAATAATCTATATATTTTTAGTCTTCAAGAACTGCTACTTGAGCAGCTACTTTACCTTTTCTTCCTTCTTCTTCTTCATAACTAACTCTGTCACCTTCACGAAGTTCTTCCGCTCTGATTCCTGAAGCATGTACGAAAATGTCTTTACCTGTTTCTTCATCTGTAATGAATCCGTAACCTTTTGATTCATTGAAAAATTTTACTGTACCTGTACGCATTGTAATAATAATAATAATTTATAATGTCACAAATGTAAACTTATTTATAATACGAAATTCAAACGTCTCACTTTTTTTTGCAAAAATATTGATTTTCAACGTTTTCGGACGTTTTTTATCGACAAATTATGATATTGCCAATTGAATATGCAACTCGTTCAACTGTGTTTCATCGATAATTGATGGCGCATCGATCATTACATCGCGACCTGAATTGTTTTTTGGAAACGCAATAAAATCCCGAATCGTTTCTTGTCCGCCCAAAATAGCAACCAATCGGTCCAATCCAAATGCCAATCCACCGTGAGGTGGCGCGCCAAATTGAAACGCATCCATCAAGAAACCAAATTGTTCTTTAGCACCTTCTTCGGTGAAGCCTAAATATTTAAACATCAATTGTTGCGTGGCTTTGTCGTGAATTCTTATAGAACCTCCGCCAATTTCATTTCCATTTAAAACCATATCATAAGCATTGGCACGTACTTTCCCTGGATTGGTTTCCAACAAATGCATGTCTTCTGGTTTTGGCGAGGTAAACGGATGGTGCATCGCGTGATAACGACCCGTTTCTTCTTCAAATTCTAATAATGGGAAATCAACCACCCACAAAGGCGCAAATTCGGCTGGATTTCTTAATCCCAAACGCGTAGCCAATTCCATTCGTAAAGCGGAAAGTTGGGTTCTTGTTTTATCGGCTGAACCAGAAAGCACAAATAGCATATCGCCTGGTTTTGCACCCGTAATTTTTGCCCAATTGGCCAAGTCGTCTTGGTCGTAAAATTTATCTACAGATGATTTATAGGTTCCGTCTTCGTTGCATTTTACATAAACCATTCCCGAAGCACCAATTTGTGGTCGTCTTATCCAATCAATCAATCCGTCTATTTCTTTTCGGGTGTATTCTCCCGCTCCAGGAGCGGCTATTCCAACGACTAATTCGGCAGCATTGAAAACTGGAAAATCTTTATGTTGCGCACATTCGTTCAACTCGCCAAATTCCATTCCGAAACGAATGTCTGGTTTGTCATTTCCGTAGGTTTTCATCGCATAATCGTAGGTAATTCTTGGAAATTTTTCTACTTCAATGCCTTTTATTTCTTTTAATAAATGACGGGTCAATCCTTCAAAAACATTCAGAATATCTTCTTGTTCTACGAAGGCCATTTCGCAATCTATTTGTGTGAATTCGGGTTGTCTGTCGGCGCGTAAATCCTCATCGCGGAAACATTTCACGATTTGGAAATATTTGTCCATTCCGCCCACCATCAATAATTGTTTGAAGGTTTGTGGCGATTGTGGCAACGCATAAAATTGACCGGCATTCATTCGACTTGGCACCACAAAATCTCTTGCGCCTTCTGGCGTTGACTTAATCAAATAAGGCGTTTCTACTTCGCAGAAATCCAAATCGGAAAGGTATTTGCGCACTTCCATTGCCACTTTATGACGGAAAAGCAAGTTGTTTTTTACAGGATTTCTTCGAATATCCAAATAGCGGTATTTCATTCGGATGTCTTCGCCGCCATCGGTTTCGTCTTCAATAGTAAAAGGCGGTGTTAATGCCGCATTCAAAATAGTCATTTCGGAAACCAAAATTTCAATATCGCCCGTAACCATATTTGGGTTTTTGGATTCCCGCTCAATTACGGTTCCTTTTACTTGAATTACAAATTCACGACCGAGGGTTTTGGCCAATTCAAAAATGGATTTTTCGGTACGACTTTCGTCAAATAGCAATTGGGTAACGCCATAACGATCGCGCAAATCGACCCAATTCATAAATCCTTTGTCCCGCGATTTTTGAACCCAACCAGCAAGTGTAACTTCTGTATTAATATGAGCAGCATTTAATTGGCCGCAAGTATGACTTCTATACATTATTGAAATTTTATGGCACAAATTTAAGACTAATTATGAATATATGAATGTCCAATTTGAAAGAATTAAAAAACGGGCAAATTTGAGTTTGCCCGTTTTAGCTGATATGGATCGAAAAATAGTTTTGGAATTGCAATTCCTGACTACTGTTTTGGGGTTCCAAAGACCTCCGTTGGGGTTCGCAAATGGTATTTTGCGGTCCTAGACTGGTAATTTGCGGTTCGTTAGTCCATTTTTTGGGTTCAAAACCTTAAAATCGGGGTTCCGAACCCCAACTTTGGGGTCGTAAACCCCAAATTATTATTCCAGAACCCCATCGGAGGACTTAAGAACCCCAACGGAGGACTTAATTACTCCTCTATAGTAGTCTTTTGGGCGGTTGTTCTACTAAAAAACTACTTCGTTTCATTTATTTTCATTGTAAGTCTTTCTTGTTTTTTTACCCCAAAGTCGGGAGACTTTGCGGAGCGGGAAAATCTAAGTAGTCTAAAATCTAACAATCTAAGTCGTCTTTTTCGCGTGAGGGATGGCAGTGGAAATCCCACGTCATTGCGAGGAGGTACGACGTGGCAATCTCGTGGATTGCAGCGCACAGCCCGACCGAGTTTAGAAAAGATTGCTTCGTTCCTCGCAATGACCCAAACGAGGGCACGCCCAAATAAAAAAAATCCCTGCTTAGAAAAACAGGGATAATTTATGAAATTGAAAATAAGTATTTTTAGTTTGCGCTGGCGGTTCTCTTGTCGCGCAACCAGTATTTGGTTCTTTTTACTAAGTAGAACATCACGGGTACCATAACGAGGGTTAACACCGTGGCGTAGGTCAATCCGAAGATGATGGTCCACGCTAATGGGCCCCAGAAAACAACGTTGTCTCCTCCAACATATACATGCGGATTTAAATTGGTTACCAAAGAAAAGAAGTCGAAATTCAGTCCAATTGCCAACGGAATTAATCCTAAAACTGCCGTTAAAGCCGTTAATAATACCGGACGCAAACGGGATTTTCCAGATTGAATAATCACTTGTTTTATTTCGGCAATGGTTAAATCGTCATGCGAATTTTGCTTGTTTTCGATTACTTTTTCGTCCAATAAAAGCACGAAGAAATCCATTAATACGATTCCGTTTTTCACCACAATTCCAGAAAGTGCGATGATTCCCATCATGGTCATCAAAATAACAAAATCCATTTGTGCAAAAACATAACCATAGAAAACACCACTAAAACTCAATAAAACGGTAAACATAATGATGGCCGTTTTTGAAATCGAGTTGAATTGCAACACAATAATAATCGTGATACTGGCCAATGCCAAAAGCAACGCGCCAAACAAGAAACTGGAATCTTTTTTCTGTTGTTCTTGCTCGCCAGAAAACGAATAGGTAATATCGCCCGCCATTTTGTAATTGGCCGCTTTTAATTGCGATTCAATTTGTTTGGTAATTCCGTCGCCATTAAATCCGGTTAAAACATTGGAATAAATGGTCATAATTCGTTTGGAATTCTTGCGTTTGATTTGGTTGAACGTGAATTTTTTCTCGGTCGTAGCCAAAGCAGCAATCGGAACTTGAATGATTTGTCCGTTGTTTTGATTTCTAAAAGTCACGGGTTGATTGAACAAAACACTTTCGTTTTTGCGTTGGTCTTCCTGCAAACGCATTACAATATTGTAATCGTCTTTTCCTTCTTTGTAGGTCGAGATTTCTTGTCCATAAACCGCGCGACGCATCGTGTAACCAAGTTGTCCGGTACTAGCGCCCAAACTTCCAATGCCCACACGGTCCACTTTTACTTCCAATTCGGGACTTTCTTTGTTGACATCGATGTTTAATTTTTCGATGCCTTCAATGTTTTTTGAATTGATGAACGCAATTACTTTTTTGCCTTCTTTCAACATTTCGTCATAATTGGTTCCCGACAATTGCAAACTGATTGGATATCCAGAAGGGGGGCCATTAGAATCTTTTTCGACAATGATTTTGGCTCCTGCAATTGCTTTTACTTTGGAACGAATTTCTTCCAAAATATCGCTGGTGTTTACGCCTTTTCTGAATTTATATTCTGTAAAATTTACGGTTACTTTTCCTTTATAAGGCGTTTCCGATTGGTTTCCTGAATCTACATTTGGATTTCCTGCGCCTTTTCCTACTTGAGAAACGATGCTTTCGGCCAAATAATTTTTGTCGTTTTCGACATATTTTCCTAAAATTTCAATCACTTGTTTTTCTACAAATAAATTGGCTTTGTTGGTTTTAGAAATTTCGGTTCCTTGCGGATATTCGATATAAACGATCGCTTGATTTGGAATGTTTTTTGGAAAAAATAAAACATTTCTAGGGAAGATTCCCAATAAAACAAATGAGAAAATAAGCAAACCAATTATCCCAAATAAAGAAATTGTGGCTCTTTTTCCGGTTAGAATTTTACCTAAAAAAACTTGGTATTTAGCTTCTAATCTAGGAAAAAAACTGTGTTGAAAATCTTGTGTCCATTTGAAAAGAAATAAATAATAAGCCCACATTAATCCTAAAGAAATAATGATTAAATGCCCAATGGCTTTCATCCAAACAATGTTACTAATATTTCCAGGAACTACGAATAATAATCCGGAAGCGATAAAAATAATGGTGTATTTTTTCAAGGCTTTCTTAGAAATATTTCTATCTTCAATATCCATAAAGCCACCCGTCATTGCAGCATTTATCACCATCGCTACGAATAACGACGCTCCCAAAACACAAGACAAGGTTATTGGAAAATAGATCATAAATTTCCCAACCGTTCCTGGCCATAATGCCAATGGAATAAAGGCGGCCAAGGTGGTTGCCGTGGATGAAATTACCGGCCAAGCTATTTCGCCAATACCAATTTTGGAAGCTTCAATTCGCCCTAACCCTTTTTTCATGTTGGCAAAAACGTTGTCAACAACCACGATTCCGTCATCAACCAAAAGTCCCAATCCCATTACCAATCCAAACAAAACCATCGTGTTCAAAGTGAATCCAAATGCCGATAAAATAGCAAATGCCATCAACATCGAAAGTGGAATCGCCGCTCCTACAAACAAAGAATTTCGCAATCCCATGGTGAACATCAACACAATCATTACCAGAATAATTCCAAAAATAATGTGGTTTGACAATTCATTAACTTGGTGTTCGACTTTGCTCGATTGGTCGTTGGTCATTTTGATGCTCAAATCTTTTGGCAACACATTTTTTTGTGCTTTAGCAACAATCTCTTTCACTTGATCCAATGCCGAAATCATGTTCTGGCCCGAGCGTTTCTTGATGTTTAACATCACCACTTCTTGGCCGCTTTCGCGTGCAAAAGTTGTTTTTTCTTTTTCTTTGAAATTAATAACCGCAATGTCTTTCAAATAAACGGTTCCGCCGTAGGATTTTACGACTACGTTTTCAAGTTCTTTTGGGTTTTTTATTTCGCCTACAATTCGGATATTATTTCGAGAACCTTGTGAAATCAGATTTCCGCCAGAAAGCGTCATGTTTTCATATTTCACCGCGTTTTGAATATCATCAAAACTTACTTTTGCAGCATTCATTTTGAATACATCAATCGCAATTTCAACCTCTTTATCATCCACCCCAAGAATGTCTACTTTTTTTACTTCGGGAACATTTTCGATTTCATCTTTTAGATATTCGCCATATTTTTTTAATTGCTGGGTCGTATAATTTCCTTTCAAATTAATATTCAAAATCGGCACTTCTTCCGAAATATTAATATTAAAAATACTTGGTTCAACTTTGCTTCCGTTGTCCAGATTCGGCCAATCGGTATCGGCTTTCGCCAAATCCACTTTGTCTTTGATTCGGATTTTGGCTTCTTCGATGGAGATTTTTTGTTCAAATTCAACCACCACAATTCCATAATCCTGAAACGAACTCGATGTGACTTTGGTTACGCCCGAAATGTTTTTGAACGCATCTTCAAGCGGTTTTACAACTAGCTTTTCAACGTCTTCGGAAGAATTACCAGGAAAAATGGAGGAAACATATATTTTGTTTTCTAATATTTCAGGAAAATTTTCACGCGGCATATTCACATAAGCCATAATTCCCAAAACGACAATGATGAGTGTAAATATATAAACGGTAATTCGGTTGTCGACGGCCCAACTCGAAATGCTAAATTCTTTTTTTTGATGACTCATATTTTTTGTTTAAGGTTTAATAGTTTAAGGTTTCTTTTGCGGTGTTGCAAAACTTTAAACCTTAAACTTTAAACTATTTTATATTAGAAATTTAGTTTCATTCCTTCTGAAACGGTATTGGCTCCTTCGCTTACAATGGTCATATTGGCGTCAAGTCCACTCAAAATTTCGGTGTTATTTTCAGATGTTTTTCCAACAGTTACAATCACTTTTTTGGCAATTCCGGTTTTGTTTTTTATTGCTGTGGCAACAAATACAAATTGATCACCATTGGCATCTTCCTGAATCACATTGGATGGAACAACAACGGCATTTTTATTGGTATAATCAATGATTTTTAGTTTGGCAACTTGGTTTGGACGCAATAAATTATCAGTATTTGGAACCGAAACTTCAATAACAAAACTTCTGTTATTTGGGTTAACATAATTAGCCACTTGACGAATTTTTCCGGTGTATGTTTTTCCAAGTGACGCCAAATCAACGGCAACAGGATTTCCGACTTTTAATTTTCCAATATAACTTTCAGGAATGGCTGTCGAAACAAACATATTATTCAAATTCACAATTCGCATTAATCCTTGTCCCGGACCAACAACTTGTCCGTGTTCGGCAATTAATTCATCAATAACACCCGAAAATGGCGCAATTATTTTTGTTTTTGCCAATTGTGCTTTCATTTGCGAAACCGCTTTTTGCTGACTAATCATGCTGGTTTGGGCTTGTAAATATTGAATTTCAGAACCAATTTTTTGATCCCATAAACGTTTTTGTCTTTCAAATGTTGTTTTTGCAAAAGCCAATTGGTTTTCCATTTGCGCCAATTGCTGACTCAATCCACCATCATCAATGGTTCCAAGAAGTTGTCCTTTACTTACTTTTTGACCCGCGACAACATTTACGGTATTCAAAATCCCAGAGAATTGTGGGTAAATAATCAAATTTTCTTTGGTGTTTACATTTCCTTGTATTTCCAAATAATGACTAAAAACGGTATCTTTTACAGTAACTATTGAAACCAAGGCTTCCTCTTCTTTTTTGATGTCTAAAGTTGCGATGGCGTCATCCAGTTTGGTTAATTGGGCTTGCAATTCAATTCTTTTTGCTTTAATAGAAATCAAGTTTTTTGAAGTGATTAATGAATCAATGTTGGCATTTTCTTTGTTTCCACATGAAAACAAAATGATTGATAATAGGGTAATTAATAGTAATTTTTTCATTGTTATTTGAATATTAGGAGGATTATTTAGTAGTTATTATTTTTTCTAAAGCCGCTTTTTTATTGATGATATTCACCATCGATTGCAAATAATTTTGTTGCGCAGAATACAATTGTCTTTGCGCTTCACTAAAATCAAAACTAGAAGAAAGGCCTTCTGTAAATTTGATTTGTTGCTTTTTTTCGATTCTTTCCGCCAGATTTAAATTCGTTTTTGCGGTCGCATATTCCTCAATGCTAAATTCATATTGACTTTTTGCATTGTCATATTGTAATTGTAGTTTTTGAGACGTTTCAAACAAATTTGTTTTTGCTTTTTCGTAGGCAATTTTTGCTTGTTGCGTTCGAGCGCTTCGAGCCAAACTACTAAAAATCGGGATATTTAAATTAACTCCGATATTCGAATAATTAAGCCATTTTTGATTGGTTGTAAAAAATTGAAATTCATTTCCAAAAGCATTATATCCAAAATTGGCACTCGCAGAAAGCGTTGGCAACGCTTTTGATTTTTGTAGTTTATATTCCAAAAGTCGTTGTTCTTGAAAGTTCAATGCCATTTGATAATTGATGTTTTTTTCGACTGCAAAATCATTTCGAGAAAACGAAGTGTCTAAATTAGTCATCGTCAGTTTGTCCAATTTATCCGTCAGTTTTAAATTGGCATCAATTGGAATTCCCAATGTGATTTTCAACATTTTGGAACTAATATCAAGCAATCTTTTAGTATTGTTCAAATTGCTTTTTACAGAGGAAAGCGTAATTTGTAATTGTTCAACATTTTCTTCTTCGATCAATCCGTTTTTATAAATTTCGGTTGTTTCGAAAAGCGTTTTGTCCAAAATGGCTTTGTTTTTTTCTAAAATTGCGATACTTTCTTCGGCCAAAAGCACATTTCCATAAGCATTAATTACCATTTCTTTAATGTCGGTAGCGGTTTTTTGTTTGGCGTTTTGATAAAACTTTAAATACGTTTTAGAAGCTTGCAGCGCTACAATATAGGAACCATCAAAAATTAATTGACTCAATGTGGATCGAGCATTCATGTTGTTTTTTGTTCCAAAAGCCACTTCGGCAAATTCCCCAGGGTTTCCTCCAAAAAATTGAGCCGGAATCAATGATTTTTGCAACTCGATATTGTTTTGAAAATCCAAATTAGCATTAATTTGCGGCAAACCCATGGCGGTTGTTTCCCATTTTCTCTGTTTGGCTGCAGCGATGTCCCTTTCGGCATTTATTGCGGTGTAATTATTAGTCAAAGCATGCGAAATAGCTTCCTCTAAACTATAAGAAAAAGTGGTTGCTTTTTCTTGAGAATTCGCTGATAAAGCAAATGTAAATAGGAAAATTATAAAGGCGTTTTTCATTATCTTTCAATATTCATTAATTGTTTTTCTAATTCTTTAATTCCCTCAGGCGTTGCAATGGCGCGGGTGTGATATTCTAATATTTCTAATTCTAATTTTTGTCCTTCTTTCTCGGAAACCGTAACTTCTTTGATACTAAAAATTAATGTGTAATGAAATTTAACGGCAGTTTCAATGTCAATTTCTTTTCGGTACAAACCTTGTTTAATTCCTTTAGCAATATTTTGTTTGAAAACAGTATTACATTCTTCGATTTCTCTTACAATTACCCGGTGAAATATTTCAGGATAATGCTTTTTTAATTGATAAACGGGAGAAGTATCCGCCGATTTGAACATTTCTTTAAACATTTTCCGAATCTCAAAATTTTCTTCTATCGCATTGTAATTCGAAGAAATAATTCCAACAATGATGTCATGAATTTGGGTATGAACCATGGTCGTGCTTTCTTCAATTAAAACTTCTTTGTTGCAAAAAAATTTATAAATTGTCTTTTTAGAAATACTCATTTCGCTGGCAATATCGTCCATCGTCACGCTCTTAAAACCAAGTTTTAAGAACAAGTCTCTTGCCTTCAACATTATTTTTTCTTTCATTGTTGGAATAATGAGTATAAATTGTTTGCAAATTTAATACGGAAACTTTGAATACAAAAATAGTTTCCAAAGTATTTACATTTATTTAACATTTAGGTTTTTTATTGAATCAATTATCAATATTTTTGATTTTCTTTGCATAATAATGCTTTAATATGATGAAATTTGCATCCTGTTAAAGACAATTTAAACCAAAAACAATGCATACGATTTCTCAATATCAAGATTTTTTTATTGCCTATTTGGAAGAACAAAATCATATAAAAGAACCTAAAAATTTATATGAACCCGTTCGTTACATTTTGGGTTTAGGAGGAAAACGGATGCGTCCGACGTTGACATTGTTGGCAGCAGAAATTTTTAATTCTAATTATCAAAAAGCGCTTCCAGCCGCAATGGCAGTGGAGGTTTTTCATAATTTTTCGTTGGTTCATGATGATATTATGGACGACGCGCCTTTGCGCCGCGGAAAAGAAACGGTTCATGAAAAATGGAATGTCAATACTGGAATTTTATCCGGTGATGCGATGTTGATTTTGGCGTATCAATTTTTTGAGAAATACGAGCCTGCTACCTTTCGGGATTTAGCAAAATTATTCAGCAAAACGGCCTTAGAAGTGTGTGAAGGACAACAATGGGATGTTGATTTCGAAACACGATCAAATGTTACGATTCCTGAATATTTGAAAATGATTGAATATAAAACCGCCGTTCTTGTGGCTGCGGCTATGAAAATGGGTGCTATAATTGCCGAAACTTCCGAAGAAAATGGAAATGCAATATATGATTTTGGATTAAATTTAGGTTTGGCTTTTCAA
>CAIMBK010000065.1 GCA_903839195.1 uncultured Bacteroidota bacterium
AATGCGCAAGATTTGAAAAAAACAAAAGGACCAATTGCAACTCCAAAAGTAGAAGGTGCAGGAATGGTTTTTGAAACTGAAACTATCGATTACGGAACAGTGGAACACAATGCTGACGGAAAACGTGAATTTGTATTTACAAACAACGGAAACAAACCATTAGTAATTACAAACACACAAGGTTCTTGTGGTTGTACCGTTCCAACAACACCAAAAGAGCCAATTGCTCCAGGTGCTAAAGGAGTTATCGGAGTAAAATATGCAACAGACAGAGTGGGTCCGTTCACAAAAACAGTAACTGTTACTTCAAATGCTGAAGGTCAACCAACAAAAGTTTTAACGATTAAAGGAACTGTTTCTGCAGATCCAGCACCTGCTACTCCTGCTGCAACACCTGCTGTTCCTACAAAAAGCTAAACTCTTTTTTAAAAAAAAACAATAAAAACTTCCTTACAAAAGGGAGTTTTTTTTTATCTATAAATTAAAATTACTTTTGTAAAAATCAATTTTTACCAAATGCGAAAAATCGAAAACAGCGAGTTGAACCGAAAGTCTATTGAAGATTTTAAAAATGCAGCCAAAACCCCGCTAATTATTGTTTTGGACGACATTCGTAGTTTGAACAATATTGGCTCTGTTTTCAGGACTTCGGATGCGTTTCTTTTAGAAAAAATTTACCTCTGCGGAATAACGGCTATTCCGCCTAACAAAGAAATTCATAAAACAGCGCTTGGCGCCACAGAAACTGTTACTTGGGAATACCGTCAAAATGTGATTGAAGTAATTCAGGAATTGAAACAAGAAAACGTCGAAGTTTTTGCAGTAGAACAAGTTGAAAAGTCTGTTTTTCTTCACGATTTTGAAGTTGATGTTTCCAAAAAATACGCCTTAGTTTTTGGAAATGAAGTTTTCGGAGTGGCTCAAGAAGCGGTTGAAGCGTGTGATGGCTGCATCGAAATTCCACAATTAGGAACCAAGCATTCCTTAAATATTGCCGTTAGCGCTGGTATTGTCATTTGGGATTTGTTTCAAAAACTTTCCAAAAAATCATAATCTGTTTATGAATTGCTGATTGTTTTCTTTCTAATTTCATCTAAAACAAAAATATAATCTTCCTGATTTTCAACAAAATCCCGATTGGTTACATCAATAATTAACACCTTCAAATCCGTTTGTGATTTGATGTATTCCAAATAGCCACTATTGATTTTTTCGAGATATTCGGCAGGAATTTCTTGTTCGTAACTTCTTCCTCTTTGCTTGATATTGGCTAATAATTTTTCGGTGTTTTGATATAAATAGACATACAAATCTGGCTTTGGCATTTCCCGATAAATGATATCAAATAAGTTGCGATACAACCGATATTCGTCTTCGGCAAGCGTCACTTTTGCAAAAATCAAGGATTTGAAAATATGATAATCGGCTACAATAAAATCTTTAAACAAATCAAATTGCGCCAAATCATCCGAAATTTGTTGGTAGCGATCCGCCAAAAATGACATTTCTAACGGAAACGCATATCGGTTTTGATCCTCATAAAATTTGGGCAAAAACGGATTATCGGCAAATCGTTCTAAAACGGATTTAGCATTAAAATCTTCGGCAATTTTGTTGGTTAAAGTGGTTTTTCCTGCGCCAATATTCCCTTCAATAGCTATATAATTGAAGGTATTAAAAGTATATTTTGAAATTTCGAAAGGTAGATTTCCAATGGGATTACAAACACTTTTATCCGAACATTCCACAATTAATTCAGAAATTGATTCATTGGTTTTTGGATGAAAAAATTCAGTTTGTATTTCCTGCAAGGGACGCAAAACAAACAAACGGTTTTGCATTTGAGGATGCGGAATCTGCAAATCTTGGGTTTCAATAATTTCGTCATTAAAACTAATTATATCAATATCAATTTTTCGTGGTTCATATCCCAATTGTTCGGAACGAATTCTGCCCATCTTTTTTTCGATGGATTGAATTTTGCTCCAAATTTTTTGTGGCGATTGAAACGTATGAATCAATAAACAAGCATTGAAAAAGTCGTCGCTTTCAAAACCCCACGAAGGCGTTTGGTAAACTTTAGAAATCTGAATAACCGTTCCAATTTCATGATGGATAAAATGTACGCATTGGTCCAAATAATCAAGTTTGTTTCCCTGATTACTTCCGATGGATAAAATGACTTTATTTTGCGTTTTCATATTAACCACAAATTAACAAAAGAATTTTAGATTAGCCGTATATTTGCGAGAAGTGTTAATAAATTTTTGAAATTCCTTTGATGGTTATACAAAATAGACCGCTTTTTGCAACTTTATACAAAACAAAATCACAAAAAACGTTTTGAAAGACAAAGCAAGGTTTTTTGGAAAAAAAGTAGTTTTTTAGACTTCAATTTGTACTACGTAACCTTCATAACTTCGAACATTAAAAACCGTTCCGTCATCAAAAATCAAATATTGCCCTTTAATTCCCATTAGTTTTCCTTTGAAATTCGAAGTGTTTTCGAGGTTTAAACTGTTTATTTTTATAGGATATTGCAAAACAGGATATTCCATAACATACAAATCATTTTTTTGGATAGAAAAATACTCGCGAACCTCTGCTGGAATTAAATCCTCGAGTTTCATTCGTTCCAGAATTAAATCGCCGGGATCAGAATTGTTTTGGAGCATTTTTCGCCAATTGGTTTTATCGGCAAAATGATTTTTTAAAGCTATTTCGGTAATTCCTGCCAAATAGCGATTAGGAACTTCAACAATCGCAATGGCTTCGGTGGCACCTTGATCGATCCAACGCGTTGGAACTTGAGTTTTTCGGGTAACGCCTACTTTTATTTCGCCCGATAAGGCCAAATAAACAATGTGCGGTTGCAATTGCACTTTTTCTTCATAGGCCAAATCCCGATCTTGAATGCCCAAATGCGCCTTGCTTAATTCGGGTTTCATAATCCAATCACCAACGGCGGGGCTGCTATAAAAACAATCGTAACAAAAACCTTGACGAAAAATTTTCTTCTTTTTTCCACAATTCAAACATTGATATCCCACAAAAGTAATGTCGATATTTTTGTTTAAAAGCTGATTCATATTGATAAAACTGCTTTCAAAAATCAAATAATATTCAATCGGATTTTTATATTCCGTTTGCATTTTGGTCAGAACGCCTTCGTAGGTCATGTTAATTTAGGATTTTTGAATTGCGATTTAAGATTTGAAAATGAAAAAAAAATATTACATTTGATAATGATGTAAATTTATGGCTTTGTATTCAATTTTTAATCCAAAATATAAAATTCCTAATTCAAAAAATTAAAAATGCCTTTACCAATAATCAATTCGTTAGCTTCTTGGGTTTTGAAACAGCGCATTCATCAGATTGAGTTGTTTTTGAAATATCCCAATGAAGTTCAAGAAGAATTGCTGATGAACCTGATTCGTTCCTCAGAAAATACGGTTATTGGCAAAAAATATGAATTTGAATCGATAAAATCTTATAGTACTTTTTCCGAACGAATTCCAATTTCTACCTACGAAGATTTGGAACCCATGATTGAAAAAACCCGTCAGGGCGAACAAAATGTTTTTTGGAATACGCCGATAAAATGGTTTGCGAAATCGAGCGGAACCACCAATGCAAAAAGTAAATTTATTCCTGTCAGTCCCGAAGCACTAGAAGATTGTCATTACAAAGGCAGCAAAGATTTGTTGTGTATGTATTTGAATAACAATGAAAATTCGGAGCTTTTTTTAGGAAAAAGTTTGCGATTAGGCGGAAGCAAACAAATTTATGAAGACAACAATTCCTTCTTTGGCGATTTGTCAGCGATATTAATAGAAAACATGCCGATTTGGGCAGAATTTAGTAGCACGCCAAGCAATAAAATATCGTTAATGAGCGATTGGGAAACCAAAATTGCTTCCATTATAAACGAAACCAAAAACGAAAACGTAACCAGTTTTGCAGGAGTTCCTTCTTGGATGATGGTGCTTATGAATGCTGTTTTGGAAGATGCTGGAAAGCATCATTTGTTGGAGGTTTGGCCAAATTTGGAAGTTTATTTTCACGGCGGCGTGAGTTTTGAACCCTATCGGGAACAATATCAAAAATTGCTTCCTAAAACCGATTTCAAATATTATGAAATCTACAATGCTTCGGAAGGATTTTTTGCTATTCAAGATTTGAATGATTCCAATGATTTGTTGTTAATGCTGGATTATGGAATTTTTTATGAATTTATTCCAATGGATACTTTTGGGAAAACCAACCAAAAAGTCTTGCAATTGCACGAAGTGCAATTGGACAAAAATTATGCTTTAGTCATTACGACCAATTCGGGTTTGTGGCGCTATTTGATTGGCGATACGATTCGATTTACTTCTTTGAGCCCTTTCCGAATTCGGGTTACGGGACGAACAAAGCATCATATTAATGTTTTTGGCGAAGAATTAATGGTAGAAAATACCGATCAAGCCATTGCTAAAGCCTGTCAATTGACCAATACCGAAATGGTTGATTATACGGTTGCGCCTGTTTTTATGAAAGACAAAGAAAAAGGCGCTCACGAATGGATAATTGAATTTAAGAAAAACCCGAAAGATTTGGAACAATTTCAGAAACTTTTAGACGAAACATTACAATCTTTAAATTCCGATTACGAGGCCAAACGTGCTAATAATATGACTTTGAATCCGTTGGTTTTAAATGTGGCACGACCAAAATTATTTTACGATTGGCTCAAACAACAAGACAAATTGGGCGGACAACACAAAATACCAAGATTGTCCAACCAAAGGGATTATCTGGAACAATTGAAGGGGATGTAGTAAGAAACGTTAAGATTTCTAAAACTGAAAAGTCAAATTTTATTATATAAAAAAGCCCAGAAACTTCTGGGCTTTACTTTTAATATTTTGAAACAACTAAGACGCTATTTCCAAGCGTTTCAATAAATTTTTACTGAGTGTATGTTGCGCATATTCCTTATCAATTTCCAAGGTTTTCTCGTCGGAACTTGGTAAATCATACATCGCATCGGTTAGAATGGCTTCGCATAACGAACGCAATCCACGGGCACCTAATTTATATTCTAAGGCTTTGTCCACAATAAAATCCAAAGCTTCCTCCGAAATGGTAAATTCGACTTCATCCATCAAAAACAACTTTTGATATTGCTTAATTAAAGCATTTTTAGGTTGCGTCAAAATGGCTCTCAATGTTTCTCTATCCAATGGATCCATGTGGGTTAGCACTGGCAAACGACCAATAATTTCAGGAATTAAACCAAAATCTTTGATGTCTTTTGGAATAATATATTGCAATAAATTGTCTTTATTGATATTGTCTACATTTTTAGACGTGCTATATCCAACGGCCTGACGGTTCAATCTTTTTGAAATTATACGTTCAATTCCATCAAAAGCACCACCGGCAATAAACAAAATATTCTGAGTATTGACTTCAACAAATTTCTGATCTGGGTGTTTTCTACCTCCTTTTGGTGGCACATTTACAACGGTTCCTTCTAACAATTTTAGTAAAGCTTGTTGCACTCCTTCTCCAGAAACATCACGGGTAATTGATGGGTTATCCCCTTTTCGGGCAATTTTATCAATTTCGTCAATGAATACAATTCCTCTTTCAGCTTTGGCAACATCGTAATCGGCAGCTTGAAGCAAACGAGTCAATATACTTTCAACATCTTCGCCCACATATCCTGCTTCGGTCAAAACCGTGGCGTCAACAATAGCCAAAGGAACGTCGAGCATTTTTGCAATCGTTTTGGCCACCAATGTTTTTCCAGTTCCGGTTTGCCCCACCATAATGATATTGGATTTTTCAATTTCGACTTCATCATCTAATTCTTGTTGCATCAATCGTTTGTAATGATTGTAAACTGCAACTGCCATTACTTTTTTGGTTTGGTCTTGCCCAATAACATATTGATCAAGGAACGCTCTAATTTCTTTTGGTTTTTGAAGAATTAAATCCCCAACTGCTTTAGAACCTCCATTAGATTTTATTTCTTCTACAACAATTCCGTGTGCTTGTTCGATACATTTATCGCAAATATGCGCATTTATTCCAGCAATCAACAAATTGGTTTCTGGTTTTTTTCTTCCACAGAAGGAACATTCTAATTTTTCTTTTGCCATTTTTTTTAAGTAGCAAAGTTGCAAAGGTTCAAAGTAGCAAAGGCAGAAACTCTGAACCTTTGAACCTTTGAACCTTTGAACCTTATATTTATCTTCTCAACACTTCATCAATCATTCCGTACTCTTTTGCTTCGTCGGCAATCATCCAATAATCACGTTCTGAATCCAAATGCACTTTCTCGAAAGTTTGTCCTGAATGTTTTGAAATTATTTGGTATAATTCGTCTTTAAGTTTCAACATTTCACGCAAATTGATTTCCATATCGGTAGCTACGCCTTGTGCGCCTCCAGAAGGTTGGTGAATCATCACTCTTGAATGTGGTAATGCCGAACGTTTTCCTTCGGCTCCTGCGCACAATAAAACAGCTCCCATAGAAGCGGCCATTCCCGTGCAAATAGTTGCAACATCGGGTTTGATATATTGCATGGTATCATAAATCCCCAAACCAGCATAAACGCTTCCGCCTGGTGAATTGATATAAATTTGAATGTCTTTAGAAGCATCGGCGCTTTCCAAAAACAATAATTGCGCCTGAACAATATTGGCAATTTGGTCATCGATTCCTGTGCCAAGAAATATAATTCTGTCCATCATTAATCTCGAAAAAACATCCAGTTGAGAAATATTCAATTGACGTTCTTCGATAATATAGGGTGTCATTCCAATTGGATTCATTGCATTAATGATTTTGTCATAATACATTGAATTAATGCCTTGATGTTTTGTAGCAAATTTTTTGAATTGCTTTGCCTGTTCGAGCGAAGCTCTCGTGTCTTTACCGTAGTTCATTTTTTTAAGTTTAAAGTTTGAAAGTCTAATGTCCTAAAGTCACTAAATATTATATGACCATTAAATAAAAGAGCGCCAAAAATATTTTTTGACACTCAAATATAACAAATTTTATTGTTTAGCTTAATAAATAGAATCATAAAGTTTACTCTTTTCTACTTTTAGACTTTATGATTTTAGACATTCCGACTAATCTATTTTTTATTCACCGTAAGACGCAGCAATAAATTCTTGATACGTTACTTTCTTTTCGGTTGCATTTGCTTTTTCTTTAAAAAGTTGCAACATTTTATCGGCAACAACTTGATCCGATAGTTTTTTTACTTCTTCTTGATTGGAAAGTACTCGAGCTACAATTCCTTGAACTTCTTCGTCCGTAGGATTTGTTTGACCAAATTGCGCCATTTGTTGACGAATTGTATTGGTTGTAAACGCTTTCAAATCTTCAAATGTAATTTGGATGTTGCTTTGCGCCATTGCTTTTCCTTCGATTAATTGGAAACGTAATCCTTTTTCCGAACGCGCATATTCCATTTTGGCTTGTTCTGTAGATAGTTTTTTCTCGCCAACGGTTTGCAACCATTTTACAAGAAATTCTTCAGGCAAATCAAATTTGGTATTTTCAATTAAGAAATCGGTAACATCGCCCATTAATTTTTGTTCGGCTTGTTGCGCAAATTGAATTTCGGCGTCTTCTTTGATTTTGGCTTTCAAATCGGCTAAAGAAGTTACATTTCCTGGTCCAAATAATTTATCAAATAAATCCTGATTCAATTCTGCTAATTCAACAGCATTGATAGTTTCAATAGCAAAATCAACTTCGATGTCCAAACCGTGAACATCATCGTGACCCACTTTTAACAAATCCATCAATTGATGGTCGTCTTCAAATAATCCTTTGGTTTTAATAGTTACAACATCGCCAATTTGTTTTCCAACGAATTTTGCTGCTGTTTTTTTGTCATTAAAAATCGACAATGAAAAAGTGGCTGGCGTGTTAATGGCTTTTTCAATATTTGAGAAAGTTCCTGAAACATCGTGTGTTTCTTCAACAATTGTTTTTGGAATTGGTGTTCCAAATTGTTTTTGAATTCGGGCAACTTGTTCGTCAATTAATTTATTGTCAGCGGTTACTACATATTTGATTACGTTGTTTTTTGCTTCTAAATCCAATTCAAAATCAGGAACTAATCCAATTTCGAATTCAAAAACCAATTCGTCTTCCTCCCAAGAAAAGTTGTCGTTTATTTTAGGAAGTGGAGTTCCAAGAATATTTAATCGTTCGGATTTTACAAATCGATCCAAAGCCAAATCGACTACTTTTTGAACTTCTTCTTGTTTGATTGCTTTTCCGTATTGTTTTTCAACGAGGTCTTTTGGAACGGCGCCTTTTCTAAATCCTTTTACGGTGGCTAATGGCATTTTTTCGTTGATTCTTTTTTGTACTTGACCTTTGTAATCCATATTTACGACAGTCATTACAATCACTTCATTTACAGCGTTTATTGCTACTCTTTTGATATCCATTTTCTTTCTTAAATTACATAATAAAATTGGGTGGCAAAATTATACAATTTTTGCAACCCAACCAAGTTTTATAGATAGGAATTAATCTATTTGTCATCATTCGCCAAACGGTACATAATGGATTGTGAAATGGACAATACAATACTGAAAAGCATCGCGGTCCATAACGAATCTACTTTGAAACCGCCAACAATTTTAGTACACAACAAAATCATTGCCGCATTTATAAAAAGCAAAAACAATCCGAGGGTGAAAATCGTAACGGGAAGTGTCAAAAGCACCAAAATTGGTTTTACCAAAATATTAAGCAATCCCAATACTACCGCAACAATTATGGATGTAATAAAGTTATCGACAGAAACTCCATTCATGAAATAGGAAATTATCATAACCAAAATGGCTGTTAAAAGAATTCGTAATAAAAGTTTCATAGACTGTTTTTTGTTGGAACGCAATTCCAAATTAATTGGTTATAAAAATATAAAATAAGGAAATAAAAGCGCAAAAATTTCAGATTATTTTAAGAAATCTAGTGTTAATTCTAAAAATTCCTTCGGCTTTTCGGCATGAAGCCAGTGCCCTACTTCGGGAATGGTTTTTATACTGATATTAGGAAAATGGCTAATTATTAAAGGGAAATCATCGTCCAAAATATAATTGGAATTTCCACCGCGAATGAACAAGGTGGGTTTATTGAAAATTAAATTATCGGGAAGAGGGGCGCCTATTTGGCTCACTTTTTTGGTTAAAACTTCTAAATTAAATCGAAAAGCCAATTCTTCTGGCGTTTTCCAATAAAGGTTTTTCATCAAAAATTGACGCGTTCCAAAATCGGGAATATAAGTTGTTAAAATTTCTTCTACTTGGTTTCGGCTGGGTTTTTTCGAAAAATCGACGGCGTTTAATCCTTCTAAAATTGTTTGATGATGCGGCGGATAATATTTTGGACCAATATCTGCAACGATCAATTTTTCTACTTTTTCTGAATAAGTTGTAGCAAAAAACATCGCTACTTTTCCGCCCATTGAATGACCAAGAAGCGCGATTTTTTCTAAATTATGATTTTCACAATAGTCCAAAAAATCCCGAACCATTAGGTCATAATCAAATTCATCGCTATGAAAACTTCGACCGTGGTTGCGCAAATCCAAAAGATGCACATTAAATCCAGCTTGCGCATATTGTGTGGCTAGTGTTTTCCAATTATCAGACATTCCCAAAAATCCGTGGAGAATTACTAATGGTTTTCCGGTTCCTTCTATTTTTGAATACAACATTTTATTGGAGTTTTTGCAAATACATATTCACGACATTGTCCAAACCGAGATAAAGCGATTCGCAAATTAAAGCGTGACCAATAGAAACTTCAAGCAATCCGGGAATATTTTCTTTAAAAAATTGAATGTTATCCAAACTCAAATCGTGACCAGCATTGATTCCCAAATGCAATTCATTGGCAAAAACTGCGGCATTTGTATACGGTTCGATTCCCTTTAGATTTCCCAAAGCAAATTCATGGGCAAATGCTTCGGTATATAATTCAATTCGATCGGTTCCAGTGGCTTTTGCGCCTTCAATCATTTCAAGAATTGGATCAACAAAAATGGAAGTTCGAATTCCGTTTCGTTGAAATTCCTGAATTACTTCGGTTAAATAGGCTTGATTTTTTTTGGTATCCCAACCCGAATTGGAAGTAATTGCGCCAATGGCATCAGGAACCAAAGTCACTTGCGTGGGTTTGCATTCTAGCACTAAATCAATAAAATTATGTTGCGGATTTCCTTCTATATTATATTCGGTATGAACAACCTGAATTAAATCTCTAGCATCTTGATAGCGAATATGACGTTCGTCGGGACGCGGATGAATGGTGATTCCTTGTGCGCCAAATTTCTGAATATCGGTGGCTACTTTCAATAAATCGGGGACATTGCCGCCACGTGCGTTTCTTAGCGTTGCGATTTTATTGATATTTACACTTAATTTTGTCATAATAGTTGTACGAATAAAAAAATTACTGATTGGAAGCAAAAATACAAAGTAAAACAAGGCGATTTGTGCAAAATTTTGATTATTTTGCAGTCTAATTTCTGGAGCAAGATATGTTAGAAATCAAAAACTACTTAAACAACGATTATAAAGCGATTGAAAGCTTTGAAACAATTGAATTCGTTCAGGATTTTTTTGCGGATGTTTCTTTTTCTCATTTTCCAATTGTAGAAGAAAATGTCTATATCGGGAGTATTTCCGCCTATGACATTGAAACCTTTGACTCCAAAAAAATTCTGAAAGATTATCGGTATGTTTTGGAAGGCTTTTTTGCAAGACCTTCGATGATTTGGCTGGATATTTTAGAAATTTTCGCCAAAAACAATACAAATATCATTCCCGTTCTTGACGAAAAAAATAAATATGTGGGCTATTACGAAATTGAAGACATAATGAAGTTCTTTAATCAAACCCCATTTTTACGGGAGCCTGGCGGAATAATTGTTATTGAAAAAGTAAGTTTGGATTTCTCGATGAGTCAAGCGGTTCAAATTGTAGAAAGCAATAATGGCAAGGTTTTGGGTTTGATTATTTCGGAAAGTTCTATTGACAAAACGCAAGCAACTTTGAAAATCGCATTGGGCGCGATGAATGAAATTATTCAAACTTTTCGACGCTACAATTACGATATTATTTCCGAGCATCAGGAAGATTCCTATATCACCAACTTAAAAGAACGCTCCGATTATTTGGACAAGTACCTTAATATTTAATTTTGTTACTTTGCATTCAATAGCAGAAAAATCAAAAATAAATCGATGAAAATAGCCATTTACGGACAATATTATCAAAATAGCACCGAGCCAATTATCAAGGACATTTTTGTTTTTTTTAATGCCAATCAGGTCGAATTAGTTATTGAAGCCGATTTTTTGAAGTTATTATATGAAAAAAATATCGTCAAAAAAGAGTATAAAACTTTTTCAAATTATACTGATTTGGATGCTAGTTTTGATTTATTGATTAGTATTGGTGGGGATGGAACGATTTTGAGAGCAGCCACTTTTGTTCGGAATTCAGGCATTCCAATTCTTGGGGTGAATGCTGGAAGATTGGGGTTTTTGGCCAAAGTTCAAAAAGAAAATATAGAAACTTTTCTACAAATTGTTATCGACAAACGATTTACCCTTTCTAAAAGAACATTACTGGATTTAGAATGCAATCCCAAAAACGAAACTGTTGATGCGCTTAATTTTGCTATGAACGAAATTACCATCAGCAAAAAAGACACCACTTCGATGATTACAATCGAAACTCATTTGAATGGCGAATATTTAAATTCCTATTGGGCAGACGGCTTGATTATTTCGACGCCAACAGGATCAACAGGTTACTCGCTAAGTTGCGGCGGTCCGGTTTTGACGCCCGATGTTCAATCGTTTGTGATTACGCCAATTGCGCCACATAATTTGAATGCCCGTCCGTTGGTTATTCCAGATATTACCGAAATAAAATTAAAAGTTTCAGGCCGAGAATCCCAGTATTTGGTTGCGCTTGATTCGAGAATTATTACTATTAATGACACAACGGAATTGACGATTCGAAAAACACCTTTTGAAATCAATATGGTTGAAATTCCAGATGAAACCTTTCTAAAAACCCTTCGAACCAAGCTGCTTTGGGGAGAAGACAAAAGAAATTAAGAAAACTATTTCTTAAGTCCTATACTACAACCCTATTTATTGCCGTTTGAGCTATAGCTGTTTTATGAATTTGTAAAACAGTTTATAAATTTGTGCAACCAAAAATAATAGAAATGCTAATTTTTTAGCCTATTTGAACTCATAATTGTTATATTTGCACGCTATTTTTCAACGCAATGAATAGATTATTTTTTATACTGCTTTGCTTACTCTTTGTAACGAAATCAAATGCACAAATCCATGAACTTGGTATTTTTGTTGGCGGAAGTAATTACATTGGAGACGTTGGCCCGACTGATTTTATTGCGCCCAACAAAGTAGCTTTTGGATTGTTGTATAAATGGAATAAAAGTCCAAGACATTCTTGGCGTTTTTCCTATATTCAATCCGAAATTACTTCAAATGATAAGGCGGCAATAACTGCAGGAAGAAAACAAAGAGGCAATCGCTTTGATAATAGCTTAAAAGAAGTATCTTTAGGACTTGAATTTAACTTTTTCAATTTCAATTTACATGATTTTGAGTTGCAATTTACGCCCTATGTTTATTCGGGTTTGAGTTATTTTGCATATGATGAATTGTTTGTTGTTGGCGGAAAAACAAAAAAAGATTACACAAGTAGTTCCTTTGCGATTCCTATGATTGTAGGAATAAAATCCAATATTACTCCGCATATTATTTTGGGAGTTGAAGTTGGCGCAAGATATGCTTTTACAGATAATTTGGACGGAAATAATCCGAAGAATACTAATTTTGAGACACTAAAATTTGGCAATATTAACAATAATGATTGGTTTGTTTTTTCAGGATTTACATTAACGTACACCTTTGGAAACAAACCTTGTTATTGTTTGGATTAAATAATGAGTTTGATAAATACTATAAATACAGATAATTTGCCACAACATATTGCTATCATTATGGATGGCAATGGTCGTTGGGCAAAAAAACAAGGTTTCTTAAGGGCTTTTGGTCATGAAAATGGCACAAAATCCGTTCGGACAACTGTTGAATGTTGTGCCAAATTGGGTATTTCAAATTTAACTTTATATGCCTTTTCAACTGAAAACTGGAACCGCCCTTCGCTTGAAGTAGAAACATTAATGAAGTTGTTAATTACTTCGCTTCAGAAAGAACTTCCCACCTTACAAAAAAACAATATTCAATTGAACGCTATTGGCAATTTAGAATTATTGCCAGAAAGTGCGCAAAAACAACTTCTTGAAGTAATTGAAAAAACCAAAGAAAACAGTCGGATGATTTTGACGCTCGCCTTAAGCTATGGTTCGAGGGAAGAAATTATAAATGCTGTCAAAAATATCTGTATTAAAGTTAAAAATAATATAATTTCAACAGACAACATAGACGAATTAATTATTAATCAGCATCTTTACACGCGAAATTTACCCGACGTAGATTTATTAATACGAACAAGCGGAGAACATCGAATTAGTAATTTCTTGCTATGGCAAATTGCTTATGCAGAATTGTATTTTACCGATGTATTATGGCCCGATTTTAAAGAAGATGATTTATATGAGGCCATTATTAGCTATCAGAAAAGAGAACGTAGGTTTGGAAAAACAAGTGAACAAATTAAATAAAAGTTTAGTGTTACAAAAAAAATTAAAAATCATTTTGAGCATAATCCTCCTTGGATGTATTTCTCAAATTAATGCGCAAGATAGAATTCCGTTTGACCAAGGAGTAAAATACAATTTGGCCGATGTGGAAGTTACTGGAAAAATTAGTTTCAACGAACAAACGGTCGTGACATTTGCAGGATTAGAAAAAGGGCAAAAAATTACAGTTCCAGGCGAAGAAATTAGTAATGCTATCAAAAAATTAGGAAAATTAGGTCTTTTCAGTGATATTGATTTTTATGTAAATAAAATCGAGGGCGACAGTATTTTTCTTTCCTTAAATATTAATGAATTACCAAAACTAAGTGAGGTAAAATTTGTTGGAATAAAAAAATCAAAAGTCGAAGGACTTGTTAAAGATAATGGATTGACCCCGGGAAAAGTAGTTAACGACAATTTGATTACCACAACCAAAAACTATATTGAAAACAAGTATAAAAAAGATGGTTATTTCAATACCAAAGTAAACATCAAAACCATTCAAGACACGACCGTAATTAATATGGTTAAAATGCTTGTCAATATTGATAAAGGCGATAAAATAAAAATTAGAGAAATCGTATTTACAGGAAACGAAAAATTTACAAGTTCGAAACTGCGAAAAACGATGTCAAATACCAAACAAAAAAATCCAATTCGAATTTTTAAAGCTTCCAAATACATCAAGGACAAATACAAAGAAGATTTGGTTGCTGTTATTGACAAATACAAAGAAAAAGGTTATCGAGATGCCCGAATTCTTTCGGATAGCGTAGTTTTTAATAAAGAAAGAAATGACATTTCCATAAACGTAAACCTTGAAGAAGGGCACAAATATTATTTCGGAAATATTAAATTTCTAGGAAACACAGTCTATTCTGATCAAGGATTACGAAGTATTTTAGGTGTAAAAAAAGGCGATGTTTATAACGGCGTTTTGCTTCAAAAAAGAATTGCTGATAAAACAAAGCCGGACGGAGAAGACATTACCAATGTGTATCAAAATAATGGTTATTTGTTTTCCAATATCAATGCGGTGGAAGTAAAAACAGCAAACGACACCATCGATTTTGAAATTCGAGTTGTTGAAGGACCAATTGCTTATTTTAATAAAATAACCGTAGTTGGAAACGATAAAACAAATGACGAAGTAATCTATCGGGAATTGCGCACAAAACCAGGTAGAAAATACAGCAAAGACGATTTAGTAAGAACCATTCGCGAAATCGGACAATTGGGCTTTTTCGACCCAGAAGCCATCGATCCAAAATTCAAAAACGTTGATGCAGCATCAGGAACCGTTGATATTGAATACAATCTTGTAGAAAAAGGTTCGAGTCAAATTGAACTTCAAGGCGGTTACGGCGGCGGTGGTTTTATCGGGACTTTGGGATTGAGTTTCAATAACTTTTCGTTACGAAATATGTTTAACAAAAGTGCTTACAAGCCACTTCCTATGGGCGATGGTCAGAAAGTTTCTTTGCGATTACAAGGAAGTACTTATTTTCAAACCTATAGTTTATCATTTTCCGAACCTTGGTTTGGCGGAAAGAAACCCGTTCAATTTAGCACATCATTATCTTACAGCAAGCAATTTTTAAATAATTACGTTACTCGAAGCGTTGATAAAAGTAAAAGTTTCAACATTTTATCTTTATCCGTTGGGCTAGCAAAAACATTGAAAAAACCGGATGATTCATTTGTGTTTTCCAATTCATTAAGCTTTCAATATTATGATTTAAATAATTACAACACCGGATTATTTACATTTGGAAACGGTTCGGCTAGAAACTTCGCGTATACTATTGGCTTAAGCCGAAACAACAAAGGGGTTAATCCAATTTTTCCAACTTATGGATCCGAATTTAATATTTCTGCAAAGTTCACTCCGCCCTATTCGAGTTTTAACAAAGTGGATTATGCCAATTTGGGTAATTTAGCCGAATACAAATTAACAAATTCCGCAGATGGCTATTTTGACGCCAATGATGATTGGGTTGGAACAGGCGATTATGTAAAGACAGAAACAATCAATGGCGCCAGTGTATTAGTAAAAGCCGATGGTTTTGCAGACGCTGATACCGACCAAGCCAAAGTGGACCAAAAGAAATTTAATTGGTTAGAATATTATAAAATAAAGTTTAAAGCCGATTGGTATCAAAAAATTTATGGTAAATTAGTGCTTCGAACATTGGGAGAATTTGGGTTTTTAGGCGCTTATAATTCCGCTCGAGGATTGGTTCCGTTCGAAAGATTTTTTGTGGGTGGTGATGGATTGGCCAATTTTGCATTAGATGGACGAGAAGTAGTTGGTTTGAGAGGATATCCAAATCAATCATTGACGCCTACAGATAATCGAGGCGCTCAAAATGGAGCTACTATTTATAATAAATTTTCAATGGAATTACGCTATCCATTAACTTTAAAATCGTCGGCTTCCATATATGGACTTGCTTTTTTAGAAGGTGGAGCGGCCTATGACGCTTTCAAAAATTACAATCCTTTTGTTCTTCAACGTTCGGCGGGATTTGGTTTGCGAGTGTTTATGCCAGCCTTTGGATTATTAGGAATTGACTTTGGATATGGCTTCGATGCCCTTCCAATTGAAGGAATTACCAAGCCAAATGGATGGGAAACCCATTTTATTATTGGCCAACAATTTTAAATAAAGAAAATATTTTCTAATTTTGTTACATTATGAGAAATAAAATACTAATTCTGCTAGTTGTACTTTCCACTTCATTCCTTGCCAAAGCGCAAGTGAAAGGAGTAAAAATTGGATATATTGATATGGAATATATTTTACAAAATGTTCCTGAATATACTGAAGCAAAAAACCAACTAGAGATTAAGGCTCAGAAATGGAAGCAAGAAATTGAAGTCAAGAAAAACGAAGTAATCAAACGGAAAGAATCTTTAAAAACAGAACAAGTTTTGTTGACAAGAGAACTAATCGATGAGCGATTGGAAGAAATAAAAACCCTTGAAGCCGAATTATTAGAATATTCTCAAAAAAGATTTGGTCCAAATGGGGATTTAACGATTCAAAAAGCGGTATTAGTAAAACCGATTCAAGATCAAATATTTACAGCGGTTCAGGACATTTCTGAAGCAAAAAAATACGATTTCATATTTGATAAATCCTCCGATTTGACGATGCTTTTTGCGGCAAAACGATTTGACGTTAGCGATCAAGTTATTCGTTCCTTGACACGCGCTTCAAGAAAAGAGCAATTGACAAAAAAACAACTTAAAGAAGAAACCGAGAAAGATGCAAAAGAAGATTTGTTGAAAGAGAACCCTGATATGGTTGAAAAAATAAAATCGCAAGAAGAGAAAAAAGCGGCAAGACAAAAAGCCATTGATGATAAAAAAGCAGTCGCCGATGCAAAGAGAAAAGAGACTGAAGAAGCTCGTTTAAAATTATTGGAAGAAAAAGCAGCAAAAAAAACTGGCACGATTCCTGCTGAAGACAAAAAAGTTGCTTCAGATTCAACCGTTGTTTCTCCAAAGGAAGCCGCCCGAAAACTAGCCGAAGACAAAAAGAAAAAATTAGCGGAGGAACGAGCAAAAACATTAGAAGATCGTAAAAAAGCGCTTGAAGATCGTAAAAAGAAAATTCTGGAAGATCGGGAAGCGGCTAAAAAAGCAAAAGAAGATAAATTAAAAGAAAATCAAACAAAAACCAATACTAATTAATTAATACTTTAAAATGATGAAACAATTAAGACCATTACTAATAGCAGCCGTTTTATTTTTAGGAGCGAGCCAAATTGCTACTGCACAATCTAAAACAGCGCATGTAAATGTTAGTGAAATTATGGCCAAAATGCCAGCAATGCTTGATGCTCAAAAACAATTAGAAAAATTAGGAGCAACCTATGATGCTGAATACAAAACTATGGGTGAAGAATTTCAAACTAAATTAAAAAAATACGAATCCGAAGCGGCTACAGCTGGTGATAAAGCAAACGAAGAACGTTCAAAAGAAATGCAAGAAATGCAAAAAAGAATCACTGATTACAGAGATAATGCACAAAAAGAATTGCAACAAAAAGAACAAGATATTACAAAACCTATTTACGAAAAAATCAAAGCTTCCATCCAAAAAGTTGGAAAAGCAAAAGGATTTCAATATGTTTTAAATTCTGAAGGTCTTTTATTAGCCGATGGCCCAGAAATTACAACTGACGTTAAAAAAGACTTAGGATTTTAATCCCACTTCAAAAAATTACAAAACTGCTCATTTAATTTGAGCAGTTTTTTTTTACATTTGTTTCTATGATAAATAAAAATCCGATTGGTTTGTTTGATTCCGGAATTGGAGGTACTTCCATTTGGCGTGCCATTCATGAATTAATGCCAAATGAAAACACCATTTATCTGGCCGATAGCAAAAATGCGCCTTATGGTCAAAAAACAAAAGAAGAAATAATTGCATTGTGCGAAAAAAATACAGAATTATTACTGGAAATGAATTGCAAAATGATTGTAGTTGCCTGTAATACCGCCACGACAAATGCTATAAATGAATTACGTGCCAAATATAATGTGCCGTTTATTGGTATTGAACCCGCAATTAAGCCTGCGGCAAATAATTCGAAGACACAAACCATTGGAATTTTAGCCACCAAAGGCACGCTAAATAGCGCTCTTTTTAGTGATGTTGTAAATTCGTATACCAATACCAAAATAATCGAGCAAATAGGTTATGGACTTGTTGAATTAATAGAAGACGGCGAAATAGATTCTCCCAAAATGAATCATTTGCTTGAGGAATATCTTCAACCGATGGTTAATGCTAATATTGATTACTTAGTTTTAGGTTGTAGCCATTATCCTTATTTGATTCCGCAAATCAAAAAATTAATACCCGCTTCGATACAAATAATTGATTCTGGTGAAGCCGTTGCCCGACAAACCAAAAAAGTTTTATTAGAAAAAGTGGGATTTAATTCCGATACGAATTGCAAACAGCTCTTTTTAACAAATGGAAATCCGATTGTATTAGATGCCGTTTTAGGAGGAAAATATTCCGTAAATAAAATAGATTTTTAAACTTTATTCTTCCTTAAACCAAGAAGAATACATCACATAATTATTAGAAATTCTTTCAATTTCGCCAGCAAAATCCGATTGATCAATATCTTTGATTTTCTTTGCAGGAACTCCAGCCCAAATAGTTCCTGATGGCACTATCGTGTTTTGAATAATAACGGCTCCCGCGGCAACTATAGAATTGCTTTCAATGACACAATTGTCCATTACTATTGCACCCATTCCAATTAATACGTTGTCCTGAATTGTGCATCCATGAACAATGGCGTTGTGGCCGATGGAAACATTATTCCCGATGATCGTTGGGTGCTTTTTATAAGTACAATGAATAATGGCGCCATCTTGAATATTAACCTTATTTCCAATAGTAATAAAATTAACATCGCCTCGAATTACCGCATTAAACCAAATGCTACAAGAAGTCCCAATAGTGACCTCTCCAACTATGGTTGCGTTTTCGGCAACATAACAATCTTTGGGTATTGAAGGACTTTTTCCGTTTACTGATTTTATTAACATAGCTATAAAAAAATAGTCCCGAAAAATCGGGACTGTATGAATAGTAATAAATTAATTAATTGCTGGACAATTACATTGGTATTTATCTGGATCGCAAAATAAATTGATTCCTAAAGTAATTTGGTGAAAACCACTATTGTCAAAATTAACATTTCCTAACAAATGGGTATACGTGTATGCAAACATGTAGTTTTTATAATTAACACCAACAACAGGTGTTACATATTGAAGGTTTTGTTCTTTTGCCGCATTTCCATCAACATATTGGGCACCGTCTAAACTTCTTCGGTAAGACAAACCGCCCCAAATTTTTCCGAAATCCAACTTTTTATAGGTTTTTAAATTAAAATCAATCGTTTGTTCTTTTGTAAGACTAACGTTTTGATACATAATAGAAGGTTCCCATAATAAAGCTTCTGAATCTCCAAAAGTATATCCTGCGTTAAGAATTATTCTTTTTAGATTTACTGGTTCTTTGTCTGAATATAATTTTCGCTCACTTCCAAGTGCATTTTTAACTGTCAAATGCGCATAAAAATCTAGATAGTTATATGACGCACCAATATCAACATTGAAATAAGACGCTTTTTGAATGATTGTTCCAAGAACTGCGATATCAATATTTGGATTATTTAAGTAAAAATCTGTTTCGTCTAATAAGCTTTGAGTAAATCCTGCGCTTACCCCAAAGGATAACTGGTTCAAATCTATTTCATCTCTCGAAAACATAATGTGATGCGCATAAGTTAGTTTCATTCCTTTTTGAGAATGGTAGCCATTTACATCGTTAAAAACAATAATTCCAGCTCCAGAACGATCGGATAGTCTTCCGTTCAAACTTAATGTTTGTAATGCTGGCGCATTGTCTTGTCCAAACCATTGTTGTCTTGCTGTAAGTCTAACTTTTGCACAACTCGCCGCTCCAGCCATTGATGGATGTAATAAAAAATAATTATCTGATAAATAATCAGAATAAACGGGTAAACCTTCTTGGGAAAATGATATTTGCGATATAAATAATAATAGCAATACGATATACCTCTTTCTTAAATTCATTATGCTTATCTTTTTAATGAGAAATGTGCTTTAAATATTCTGTCTGCGCCTTGTTCTGAAAACTGTACGGTGAACCAGTAATCCGTTGCTGGCATTAGCTCTCCGTTGAATGTTCCGTCCCATCCTGAACTTGCCGAACTAATTTG
>CAIMBK010000066.1 GCA_903839195.1 uncultured Bacteroidota bacterium
ATTTATTAAAAAAAACATTAAAATATAATTTATGTCAAATAGCACCAAAATTTTACGTTTACTACCAATTTTCCTTTTATTTTTCTTTCAGTTTTCTGTTGGACAAAAAAAAGACGATAACATTGGCACCGAAGTCGTAAATGTTGTAAAACCCTATTCTCCGACTATTTCGGATGCATTTAAAGTGAAAGAAACGCCTTCGCTTCAAGACGATGAAACAAGCAAAAGAGAAACGATTAATTATTCCATTTTTTCGTTTCCGGTGGCTTCCACCTTTGTTCCTTTGAAAGGAAAAGCAGAAAACGTTGAAAAAGAAGCAACCGAAAAAGGATATAAAAATTACGCCTCATTAGGACTTGGTAATTATACCTTCATCAATGCCGCGCTTTTTGTAACCGAAAATCTAAGCGATCACGAAGTTGTAGGCGGAATGTTTCGGCATCAATCTTCTCAAGGCGGAATTAAAGACGTTGTTTTAAACGATGAATTTTACACAACTTCTTTAGATTTGTCATATGGAAACCAACAAAAAAACAGCAGTTGGATTTCCGATTTAGGATTTCAAAATCAAGTGTATAATTGGTACGGAGCGCCTTCCGATATAGCTACTACTTTTGTTGATCTTATAAATCCAAATCATAGTTATTCTAATTTTTATTTAGGAACAAAAGTGAAATTTAACGCAAGTTTTTTTCAAGAAGCAGCATTAAAATATAGTCATTTTTGGGATTCCTACGGAAGCAAGGAAAATCGATTTTTTGTCAAACCAAGTTTTGAATTTGACATAGCTGGTGAGAAAATTAAAACTCTTTTTAGTGCCGATTATGTCGGAGGAACATTGGGTCGGAACGAAGCAGGCGGAAACACAAATACCTATGGAATTACGAATTTTGGTGTACAACCAAGTTTTATCATGAACAAAGACAATTGGTCGATAAATGTTGGCGCGGCGGTTTATTATTCATTAGATTCAAAACATTCCGACAGCAAACTTTTTGTGTATCCAGAGGTGACGGCTTCGTTGAAAGTCGTTGGCGATTATATGATTTTTTATTCTGGCTTAACGGGTGGTTTGGAACACAATTCGTATCGTGATTTTACCAATGAAAATCCTTTTGTATCAACAAATTTAAGTGTTTCTCCAATTGTTCCAACCAACAAACAATATGACCTTTTTGCGGGGTTAAAAGGGAAATTAGCCAATAGCGTAAATTATACGATTAAAGGAACTTACAAAAGCGAAAAAAACAAATCACTTTTCAAGCACAATGAATTTGATGTATTTGGATTGCATGACAATTACCAATATGGAAATTCGTTTTCTGTAGTTTATGATGATTTAAAAACGCTTTGTTTTTATGGCGAAATAAAAGCAGATTTATCCAAAAAAGTAGCGTTTGGAATCAACGGAACTTTCAGTAATTTTTCGACAACCAATGAAAAAGAAGCCTGGAATTTACCCGCTTTGAAAATGGGTTCCAATTTAGCTGTGTCTATTTCAAAAAAATGGAAAGTGGGTTCGGAACTGTTTTTTGTAGGCGAAAGAAAAGAATTCAAACAAATTGCTTTTGAACCCGCTTACATCGAAGGCGTTCAAACATTAGACAGTTATTTTGACGCCAATATTACCATAGACTACAAACACACCGACCGACTTTCGGGTTATTTAAAATGCAACAATTTGACGAATCAAAACTATCAAAAATGGGTCAATTATCCCGTTCAAGGTTTACAAGTTGTTTTGGGAGCGAATTATAAGTTTGATTTTTAAAAAGGTTAATAGTGAAGAAGGTTCAAAGTTATTAGAGAAATTAGGTTTGAAGTAATTTCTACATTGTTTATAACGTTTTATCTTCAAAGATTAAAAACCTTCGTAACTTTGCAACTCAAAACCTCTGCACCTATAACAAATGACTTTCAAACAAAAAATCCATCATCATTATTCGCAACAAGTTCAGGATAAAATTGACATTTTTCGGGATATGATTTCGGCATTGACCGAGGATTCAAAAAATGATGCCAAAGGTTCGGCAGGCGACAAACACGAAACCGCTTTATCAATGATGCATCTAGAACAAGAAAAACTCAATCACAAACTCAAGGAAGTTTTAGAGCAAAAAGCAATTTTAGACAAGATAGATTCGTCATTAATTCACAACACAATAACCTTTGGTAGTTTGGTTCAAGCCAATGGGATTCATTTATACGTCAGTTCGGCGTTTACCAAAATTTCGATTGAAGGAATTTCTGTAATTGCTTTATCGCCACAATCGCCACTTGGAACGAAATTAATGGGAAACCAAGTCGGTTTTTCTTTCGAAATAAATGGAACAAACTATCAAATTAATAGTATTTCGTAACGCCTTTTTTTTTAGTTTATAACTTCAAATAGTAA
>CAIMBK010000067.1 GCA_903839195.1 uncultured Bacteroidota bacterium
AAATTATTCAGTTACTGTTTCGACCGAATTACAAATCAATTTAAACAAAGACACCCGAATTCATATTTATTCAGGCACATGCAGTAGTTTAACTTGTATTGCTGGAGATGATGATGCTGGATCAATAGGAACAGGTTATCTATCAATTGTAAATTTTAATGTAGCAGCCGGAACAACCTATATGATAGCATTTGACAACAGATGGAATTCGAGTGGTTTTGATTTTCAACTCATTGAATCCCCTATAGTAATTCCCCCAATTTCTTTTACCTCACAACAAATTTCAATCAGCCCGACAATTTGTAATGTAGCTGACATGAATGGTGATTTTCTTGATGATATAACCTACGTGGAAGGGAATCAAATTACGATTTTAACCCAAAAAACAGTTGGTGGTTTTGATACCATAGTGATGCCTTTATCAACTTATGTATTAACTCCGGATTGGAGTATTGCTGCCGGTGATTTTGATCGTAATGGTTTTAATGATTTAGCTTTAGGAAACGGAAGCCGATTAACAATATTAAAGGCTAACGAAACTGGGACAAATTTTTCGATAATTGCTTATCCTCAAAGTATTTTTACACAAAGAACCAATTTTGTAGATATAAATAATGATGGAAATTTGGACCTTTGGGCTTGCCATGATGTTGCTCAAAGTCATGCCTACAAAAATGACGGAATTGGAAATTTGAATTTTGATATTTCATTAATGCCAACATTAGCCATTGGAGGAAATTATCAATCGTTGTGGATTGACTATGACAATGATGGCGACATGGATATGTATTTATCAAAATGTCGGGGCGGAGCAGCAGTTGGAGACCCGCAAAGAATAAATTTATTGTATAAAAATAATGGTGATGGTACTTTTTCTGAATGTGGTGCCACGGCTGGTGTAAATGATGGAAGCCAATCTTGGTCAACGGCAATAGAAGATTTTGATAATGATGGCGATTTAGACATTTTACTGTCCAACATTTCAGATACCAATAAATTCTATTTAAATAATGGCGATGGAACTTTCACCGATATATATGCCACAACCGGAATTGATGCGCAAGTAGGTTCTTGGGAACTTCAAGCAGCCGATTTTAATAACGACGGTTTTATGGATTTTATATGGCAAAATGGAAAAGAAATTTATTTAAACAATGGCGATTTGACCTTCTCAGGTTATGATATTAATTTCAATGAAGGCGGAATTGGCGATTTAAATAATGATGGATTTTTAGACGTTCAGTTTGCCAATTATGTGTATTATAATGTTCCAAACGGAAACAATTGGGTTAAAATAAATTTAAAAGGAATTACTAGTAATAGCAACGGGATTGGGGCTAGAATTGAAATTTATGGTGCTTGGGGGAAACAAATTCGGGAAATCAGAAGTGGACATGGTTTTAGTCATATGAGTTCTTTGAATGCTTATTTTGGAATTGGAACGGCAACAGAAATAACTAAAATAGTTGTCAAATGGCCATCAGGAATTGTTGATACATTATGGAATCCAACTATAAATAGTGCCATTTTTATTCCTGAAAGTTCAACCTTAAACACCGTAATAAATAATTATACTCAAAATCTGACTGTTTATCCAAATCCAACTTCTAACTATTTAAAAATACATTGGAATCAAAATGAAAACATACCTAATTCAGCTACAATTTATGATGTTTCAGGTAAAAAAATTAAGGAAGAGAAAATAACTAACAACACCGTTTCTGTTCAGAATTTACAAAAAGGAACTTATATTTTAGAAATTAAAAACGAAAAAGGAAAGAAATATTCTTGTAAGTTTATAAAAGAATAATTTTTTAGGATTTAAGCCTCGTTTTTCGAGGCTTATTTTGTGAGTTTTATCGCTTAATCACTTTAATTGTTTGCGATGAATTTCCTGAATCAATTTTAATAAAATACAAACCACTAGAATACAAACTCATATCGAATTGAAAGCTAGTTTCATTTATATTTTGTTTTGAAATTGTTTTTCCTAGAAAATCAATTACTTCAATAGAATCCATAATTTGAGGACTTTGAAGCGTTACTGTTGCGTTCACTGGATTTGGGAAAGCTATAATGTTAGAAGAATTTAAATTAAAATCATTGGTTTCCAAAGTATTGGAAGCCACCCAACTTGAAGCCAAATTATTATCCAAAGAAGTACTAATTAATTGCAAATAACTTCCATTTCCATCCGGGGCAGTTGGCCAAGGAGCGGTATCAAAATATTCCACCGAATCAATCGTATTTCCAAATCCATCAGCCAAAACGAGTTTTTCCGAATTGTTTGCTAAATTTCTGGTAAATTGTCCAAAAGCAGCAAATCCGTATTTGGATTGAAATGTTGTCAAATTACTAGCCAAATATATACTTTGGTTGGGAGCAATTGTTGAAAAAGCGGGAAACAAATAGGTAAATCCTAATTCTTTAAAATAATATCCGGTCAAATTTACGGTCGTTGTTCCAGCATTTACAATTTCTATAAATTCCTGATCATTACTAATTGGGAAGTTGCCAGAAATCATTGGATTATAGTTAATTTTATTTATTACAAGCGCAGGCGTTTGAACAGCATTACAAGCAGAATATGGACCAATATGATTGGTAATCCAACTAATTCTATTAGTGATAAATGTTTTGATATTGGCAATTTCAGCGGCTTGATCAGGAATGTTTGCCCAACGTAGATTTTCTCTAATTGAAGCTTCACTAATTGTCGCAATAGTGGTGTCAATAAACTCGTTCAAGCTGGATTCACTTAACGGCTGACCCGTTAATGTAAGTTCGTGCCAACGTTTAGAAAGATAACATTTATAGGTTGGATTGTTGAATAAATCAGTCCAAAATCGGGCACCATCGTTTCCGCCATCTGAAAATTGCCATACGTCATAATGACTTCTATCAAATCCCCAAATGAACAAATCATTTCCGAGCGTTAAATTAAAATCCCAAATAGGTCCAGCACGTAATTTTCCGTTTCTGTCTTTATGAAAAAAGGTGCTTAATTGATAGCCATCGGCATTGGAGCCTAATTCATTTAAAAGCATAAAATCAACAAAAGAAGGAATGTCTATTACCGATGAAAAACCGTTTGACACACTAGTATTATTATTATGTGCTGTGGTTTCTAAATTGGTAAATTGACTTTGAATATAAGTACTTTGTTGCGAAGTTACATCCGAAGGATCTGGATATTCATGAATAAAATCGGTAGTCCAAGCATAGGAAAGCATTGTCCAGGCAACGGGATCGTTTCCTGTTGTTTTATCCGATTTTGTTATATAGCCTCCAGAAACATTAGGAAGCGAGTTATCCGTTGAGGTGATTTTTAAAATATTAACTCGATTGGAATCCGGTTTTATTTTCTCTTGAAAGACATACAACCCTACATAATCGCCATTAATAACCACTTCACAATAAACAGTTCGTGAGGCGTATTCACCCATTTGTCTTGCTAAGTTGTAAAACAAATAATCCCTAATCAATGACGGTTCGTAGCCCATTCCGTTTAAAATCCAATCATTTTCGCTGGGCATTCCCAATAAACTAACGTTGTTATTACTAATATTATCGGTCAATAAAGTCGTTAATCCGTATTGTTTTTTTGGCAATGTTTGTGATGAAGATCCTCTAATTTCAATACTAATTCTGCCATTATAATTTATAAATGCCGGCGAATTGACATCGGTCATATAATTTCGGGTGCCGTCGGGATGTTTGATGATTTTCATATTCCCTAAAACGCGCGGCGAATCCAATATTTCTTGTGGTTGCGTTGAATTTGGATAATTATCTGTGGTGATGATTACAATAGGTAAATTGCTACTAGTGAACGTTTGTGCAGAAACTTCATTTAAAAACCCAAATAAAAGCCCAAAAAAGAGCGAGTAATAAAATCCATTTCGATATTGTACTAATTTCATATTCAATAAATTATTTTCAAATATAGCTACAATAATTGTAATATTGAAAATCCTATTTCTAAATTATGAAACGGTAATAAATTGTTTATTACAAATTCTCATTAGGAATATTTAAAATTTGAAATCAATTATTTTGATTATTTGCTCAAATACATTTTTCGTCTTGAATACAATTCATAGAACTGGTCGTCCTTCAAATCGTCAATAAACAAAATACTTTCGCCTGTCGATTTCATTTCGGGTCCCAAAGCTTTATTCACGCCGTGAAATTTACTAAATGAAAAAACAGGTTGTTTAATCGCGTAGCCTTTCAACTGCGGATTGAATTTGAAATCGGTCACTTTATTGTGACCCAACATTACTTTTGTAGCATAATTCACATACGGTTCGCCATAGGCTTTCGCAATAAACGGAACGGTTCTGGACGCTCTTGGATTGGCTTCAATAATATAAACCATATCGTCTTTTATCGCAAATTGAATGTTGATCAAACCAACGGTTCGTAATGCCAAAGCAATTTTCTTCGTATGGTCCTTAATTTGTTGCATCACAAATTCACCCAAATTAAACGGTGGCAAAGTCGCGTTACTATCGCCAGAGTGAACCCCGCAAGGTTCAATATGCTCCATAATTCCAATAATATAAACGTTTTCGCCATCGCAAATTGCATCGGCTTCGGCTTCAATAGCACCGTCTAAATAATGGTCCAAAAGCAACTTATTTCCAGGAATAGATTTTAATAAATCAATTACGTGTTCTTCTAATTCTTGTTTGTTGATGACGATTTTCATTCCTTGACCGCCCAAAACATAGGAAGGTCGAACCAATAATGGAAAATCCAAAACATCGGCTAATGCGGAAGCTTCATCTGCTGTTTCTGCGATTCCAAATTGTGGAAACGGAATTTTTAATTCGGTCAATAATTCTGAGAAACGCCCACGGTCTTCGGCTAAATCTAAAGCGTCAAAGCTGGTTCCAAGAATTTTAATTCCATATTTTGAAAGTTTCTCAGCCAGTTTCAAAGCGGTTTGCCCGCCCAATTGAACAATAACTCCTTCTGGTTTTTCATGTCGAATGATGTCGTAAATATGTTCCCAAAAAACAGGTTCGAAATACAATTTATCGGCCGTGTCAAAATCGGTTGAAACCGTTTCGGGATTGCAATTGATCATGATGGTTTCATAACCACATTCCGATGCCGCCATTACCCCATGAACACAAGAATAATCAAACTCTATCCCCTGCCCGATTCTATTGGGCCCAGAACCTAAAACAACTACTTTCTTTTTCGTAGTTACAATGCTTTCATTATCAACATAACGTTCGCCATTTGGTTTTTCGATTTCTGCTTCGAAAGTTGAATAATAATAAGGTGTTTTCGCTTTGAATTCGGCCGCACACGTATCAACTAATTTATAAACGCGTTTCACATTTTTCTCTTCCCGAAGTTTATAAATCTGACTTTCCAAACAACCGACCATGTGCGCAATTTGTCTGTCGGCAAAGCCTTTTTGTTTGGCTTCCAATAATAATTCTTTGGGTAACGTATCCACTTTAAAATTCGAAATTTCGCGTTCCAAAATGTATAATTGTTCGTATTGTTTCAAAAACCACATATCAATTTTGGTAATTTCATGAATACGACTCAATGGAATTCCCATCGCGATAGCGTCATAAATTACAAAAACCCGATCCCAACTTGCGAAAGTTAGTTTCTCGATAATTTGATCATAATTTTTATATCCTTTTCCGTCCGCACCCAAACCATTTCTTTTTATTTCTAATGATTGAGTGGCTTTATGCAATGCTTCTTGAAACGAACGCCCAATTCCCATAACTTCTCCAACCGATTTCATTTGGAGGCCCAAAGTTCTGTCGGCACCTTCAAATTTATCAAAATTCCAACGCGGTATTTTGACGATAACATAATCTAAAGTGGGTTCGAATAAAGCAGACGTTGATTTTGTGATTTGATTTTGTAATTCATCTAAATGATAACCTAAAGCCAATTTTGAGGCGATTTTTGCAATTGGATATCCTGTTGCTTTCGAAGCCAAAGCCGAGGAACGGGAAACTCTTGGATTGATTTCGATGGCTACAATATCTTCTTTTTCGTCGGGCGAAACGGCAAATTGAACGTTACAACCACCGGCAAAATTTCCGATACTTCGCATCATCAAAATGGCCATATCGCGCATTCTTTGAAATGTGGTATCCGATAAGGTCATGGCAGGTGCAACCGTAATGGAATCGCCAGTATGAATGCCCATCGGGTCCATGTTTTCGATTGAACAAATGATTACGACATTGTCATTTTGATCTCTTAAAAGTTCTAATTCATATTCTTTCCAACCCAGTAAAGCCTTATCAATTAAGACTTCATGAATGGGTGACGCTTCTAATCCGCGGGTTAATAATTCGTCGAAATCTTCTTTTTTATGCACGAATGCCGCTCCGGTTCCGCCCAAAGTAAACGACGGACGAATAACCAATGGAAATCCGAATTCTTGGGCAATTTCTTTTCCTTTTAGGAACGATGTTGCCGTTTTAGCGGGTGCGGTTGGAATACCAATTTTTGCAAGAAGTTGCTTGAATTGTTCACGGTCTTCGGTAATATTGATTGCATTAATATCGACGCCAATTAATCGGACACCAAAATCGGCCCAAATTCCTTTTTCGTCGGCTTCTAGACATAAATTTAAGGCGGTTTGCCCTCCCATTGTTGGTAAAACAGCATCAATTTGAGGATGTTCTTTTAGGATTTCAATAATGGATTTGGTGGTCAATGGTTTTAAATAAATATGATCGGCCATTGAAGGGTCGGTCATGATGGTTGCGGGATTTGAATTGATTAGAATGACTTCTATTCCTTCTTCGCGAATGGATCTTGCGGATTGTGATCCTGCGTAATCAAATTCGCAGGCTTGCCCGATAACAATAGGACCTGAACCTATTATTAAAACCGATTTTATTGAATTGTCTTTTGGCATTTTTGTAATAAATTAATGCTTAGTAGTTAGTTGTATTTGTTTTTAGATTGCCCTAGCCCCGATAGTAGTGAAAATCCTTTTTATTTTTGTTTAAAAATAAAAAGATTGTAACGGATAGCGGGAAAAAGCTCTTAAAACTTATTAAAATTTATAAACAAGTTTAAAAAAAAGGCGTTACTAAAAAATAGTAACGCCTTTATGATGTTTAAACAAACATTATTTTTTATGTCTTGGTTCACAAGAAACTGTCAATTTATGTCGTCCTTTAGCTCTTCTGCGAGCAAGCACTTTTCTTCCATTAGCCGAAGCCATTCTGTCCATAAAACCGTGCTTATTTCTTCTTTTTCTTTTCGATGGTTGAAACGTCCTTTTGCTCATTGCTTGTTATCTTTTAAACTTGAATTAAAATATGTATTTGGGTTTGGGAAACTCTCTTGCTCCAAAACCGAGTGCAAATATACAAAGACTTTTTTTTCTAGCAAGTAGTTTTGTAAAAATATTTTAAAATCCTTTTACTATCTTTGCAAACACATTTAAACAAATAGTATGTTTCACAAAAATATCAAACTGATTCTTGCAGGATTAGTAATCGCAACGGGGATTTGGCAATTTACAGATGGCGAAATTGGAAATGGCATTTTCCTAATTTTATTGTCGCTTTTTCCGATTTTGTTGTATTTCAAAAATGAATTTATTTTATTGGCGTTTTTAAAATTACGAAAACAAGATTTTGCGGGGGCCCAAAAGTGGCTTTCGCACATTAAAAATCCAGAAACTGCTTTGATTAGAAAGCAACAAGGGTATTTTAATTACCTTCATGGGATTATGCTTTCGCAGACTAATTTGACTCAGGCAGAAAAATATTTCAAAAAAGCAATCGAATTGGGATTGTCAATGGATATGGATTTGGCGGTTTGCAAACTTAATTTGGCAGGAGTTGCAATGACACGAAGAAGAAAACTAGAAGCCACTTCTTTGTTGAATGAAGCCAAAAAATTGGACAAGCAAAACATGCTAAAAGAACAAATTGTAATGATGAAAGAACAGTTGAAGAAAATGTAATTTTCAATTATGTATATAAAAATAGCCGCAAATTGGGGCTATTTTTTTTTAATATCCACTGAGTGGAATTTCGATGATGTATTTTTTTCGTATTGGATTATCGAGTTTTTTGTCGCGCAACCATGGGTTGTGGATTTTCAAAATTTTATAATTCACGCCCTGTTGAATAGCAAAAGAAGCCAAATCTGAAATGGTAGTATCTACTTCCATTTTTTTGGTGGGTAATGCGGAATATAAATCTTTTTTTTCTACCAAAAAGCCAAATTTTTCTGGGTTTTGCATAATTTCTTTTAAAGCCAATATTCGGAAAACATAGCGGGACGTTTCGTCATTAAGCAATAAATCGTAATAATTGGTTACTTTCTGAATGTCTATTTGTTTGGAAACGCCCGACATTCCTCCGTTATAAGAAGCCGCGGCCATGGTCCAAGTTCCAAATTTTTCTTTGGCTTTAATTAAATAGACGCAAGCGGCTTGAGTTGCTTTTTCTAAATGATACCGCTCGTCGACAATGTCATTGACTTCCATTCCTTTTTCTTTTGCAGTTTCGGGCATAAATTGCCAAACACCTTTTGCCCCTGACGGAGAAACGGCATTGATTAATCCACTTTCAATTACGGCCAAATATTTAAAATCGTCTGGAACATTGTTTTGTTTCAAAATGGGTTCTATTACCGAAAACGCTCGATTGGCTCGTTTAATAATTAATAAAGTTGTAGCGTCGAGATTGGCATTAATCAATAATTCTCTTTCAAATCTTTCGCGAACATCCGAAATGTTTAATGGGGTATTTTCGCCAGCAAAATCAATTGAAGCTGGAAAATAATTAGGCGTTCCCTCATGGGTAACTTTGTTTTTATTGTCGTTCGAAATGGCAAATATTGAAACGCCGCCAATAATAAGTAGACTTGCAATAATTCCCGTTTTGTTTATCCAATTCATTTGTGCTTTTTTTATGTTGGTAAATTTACAATAATCAGCCGAAAATTTGAAAAGTTATTTAATTATTATTTCAGGTAAATTAGCATTAAACCATTTGTATTTACTGAGAATCATAATATGAGTTCCGCCTTTTACAACGATACAATTATTGATGTTTTTTATAGGAAAAACCGCATCGGCATCGCCGTGAATATGAATCACTTTTGGATCAATTTCGGATCGATTCCAAAGCATCATTTGCTCAATCGCCCAATCCAAATAAGACTTATCGCGAACTGACAAGAATTTTTCATATAGTTTAATTCGTTGTTTTATTAAGGTTCCAAATGAAAATTTTGAAAGCAACTCCAGGTTATTTGCCATTCTCGTTGGGAATAATTTATAAACTTTGGTCGTTTTAGCAACTTTCATAGCGATTGGCATTTCCAAATTGGATTTAATGCTCGAAATAATGATTACTTTTCTTACATTAAGAAATTGGGCCATTTCTTGAACCAAAACGCCGCCAAACGAAACACCAATTAAAACCACATCTTGTTGTGTCACTTTTGATGCCATTCGTTGCGCATACGCTTTCAAAGATTCCTTTTCAAATGGGATTTCCCAATCCAAAAGATGAACGTCAAATTGATTTTCTGGCAAATGAATTCGCTCAAAAATCAATGGACTTGCTGCCAAACCAGGCATAAAATAAACTGGAATTTTACTCATTTTTTATCTTTTAACGGACTTCTTACAACAAACCAAGATTTTATCCCGAAATTTGCATAAAATTACTTTAAAGTTTGAGAAGTATTTCAAAAATATATTAAAATTAGCATCAAATTATGACAACCCAACTATTCAAAGCTTCTGAACGTGGAAAAGCGGATTTTGGTTGGCTTAAAGCCAATTATTCTTTTTCGTTTGCCAATTATTTTAATCCGAAAAACATCCAATTTGGGATGCTTCGAGTTTTAAACGATGATACAATCGCTGCCGGAATGGGCTTCGGGACGCATCCGCATGAAAATATGGAAATCATAACCATTCCGCTTGAAGGAGCGTTAATGCACCGTGATAGTATGGGAAATGAAGGGGTTATTCAAAATGGCGAAGTTCAAGTAATGAGCGCTGGAACTGGAATTCAACATTCCGAATTCAATGCAAGTTCTACCGAGCAATTAAAATTATTGCAATTGTGGGTTTTTTCAGAAAAAGACAACGTTTCTCCAAGATATGACCAAAAATCGTTTGATATTGACGGCCAAATCAATACCTTTGTAAATATCGTTTCGCCCGAAGACAAAAATGATGGAGAAGCACTTTGGGTGCACCAACAAACATTTTTTAACTTAGGAGTTTTCGAAGCCGGAAAAACCATTAATTACAAAGTTAACATTCCTGAAAATGGCGTGTATTTATTTTTAATTTATGGAGAAATAGCTCTAAACGACTTACTATTGAATGAAAAAGACGCAATCGGGATTACCGATTGTAATGAAATGACAATTACTATTAAACAACAATCGAAAATTCTTCTCGTTGAAGTCCCAATGAAACACTAGAAAAATGGAAGAACCTACTATTATGGAAATTAAAGACAATACGTTTTCAAGACAATTTGAAACTTTTTATGAGGGAAAATTGGTTTCTTTAGAATATTCATTTCAGGAAAAAAAAATATTTTTAACCCGAATAAACGTCCCGGATCAATTTAACGACGAAGAATTTATTTGCGATTTGCTAAAAAACATTATGGCAATTGCCTACGAACGAAAACTAAAAGTAGTTCCGATTTTGCCAAAAATTGCCGCGTTTTTTAGAAAAAACACCATTTATCGAGATTTACTTCCTCCTGGAATTAAAATATAACCATAAAAAAAGCACCTTCTAGGTGCTTTTTTTATTCAAGTGAATTACAAAATTCCATTCGAACACTTCCATCAATGTCAATTTTGGTAAGATTTATTTCATGCAACGTATTGACTAATTCGGGATTCCAAGGCGTTTTTACTTTGACATAATTCTCTGTAAAACCATGAATATAGCCTTCTTTGTTTTCGCTTTCAAACAAAACGGTTCTTTTGGTTCCGATTTGATTTTCATAAAAAGCGCGCCTTTTTTTAACTGATAATCCTCGCAACATTTTGCTTCTTTTGGAACGTACATTTGCCGGAATAACTTCTTTCATTTCGGCAGCTTCGGTATTATCGCGTTCAGAATACGTAAAAACATGCAAATAAGAAATATCCAAATCATTCAAAAAATGATAGGTTTCTAGAAAATGTTCGTCGGTTTCGCCAGGAAACCCAACGATAACGTCAACGCCAATACATGCATCGGGCATTACTTCGCGGATTTTAGCCACGCGTTCAAAATAAATTTCTCGCAAATAACGACGCTTCATACGTTTCAGGATTTCATTGCTTCCTGATTGTAAAGGAATATGAAAATGAGGCACAAACGTTCGGCTTTTCGAAACAAATTCGATGGTTTCGTTTTTTAATAAATTGGGTTCAATCGAAGAAATTCGCAATCTTTCGATGCCTTCGACTTGATCCAAAGCCTGAACCAATTCGAGAAAAGTGTGTTCGTGTTTTTTGTTTCCGAATTCGCCTTTTCCGTAATCGCCAATATTGACTCCAGTTAAAACAATTTCTTTTATATTTTGCTTCGAAATTTCATAGGCATTTTGCAACACGTTTTCCAAAGCATCACTTCTAGAAATCCCACGTGCCAAAGGGATTGTACAATAGGTACATTTATAATCGCAGCCATCTTGTACCTTTAAAAATGCACGGGTTCGATCGCCAATGGAATAACTTCCAACATAAAAATCGGCTTCCGAAATCTCGCAGGAATGTACTTCGCCGTGATTATTTTTAGACAAATCATTAATATAATCGGTGATTTTGAATTTTTCGGTGGCTCCTAAAACCAAATCAACTCCATCAACATCGGCTAATTCTTCGGGTTTTAATTGAGCATAACAACCAACGGCGGCAACAAAAGCATCTGAATTTAGTTTCATCGCTTTGCGCACAACTTGCTTAAATTGTTTGTCGGCATTTTCGGTAACGGAACAGGTATTTATAACATAAATATCAGCCACTTCTTCAAAATCGACGCGGTCAAATCCTTCGTCTTGAAAATTTCGGGCTATGGTGGAAGTTTCTGAAAAATTCAGTTTGCATCCCAAGGTATAAAAAGCGACTTTTTTTCTATTTTCCATAAGTGAGCTCAATTGATGAAACCTGCCTGCCGGCAGGCAGGTCGTTGTCAAAAAATTGAGTGTGCAAATATAGTTTAATTTGAATATTAAACCATTTGAAGATTTACTCTTTTCGCCATTTTTTAGTTTCTTCAAAAACGTGTTCAAGAATTTTGGCTTCTTGTTCGTCAAAGTCAACATGTCGGCGAGCCATTGCAATTCGAGCAGTTTCAAACGCTTTTTTGGTAATATAGGTCGTAAATCCAGAAGCTCCGCCCCAAGAAAAACTTGGTACAAAATTACGTGGAAATCCACTACCAAAAATATTGGTACTAACGCCCACAACCGTTCCGGTGTTGAACATCGTATTGATACCACATTTACTATGATCCCCCATCATTAGACCACAAAATTGTAAACCTGTTTTTTCAAATCCTTCGGTTTCATAACTCCATAATTTGACTTCTTCGTAGTTGTTTTTTAGGTTCGAATTGTTTGAATCGGCACCAATATTGCACCATTCGCCAAGAACTGAATTGCCTAAAAACCCATCATGCCCTTTATTGGAATAACCAAACAAAACCGAATTATTGACTTCGCCGCCAATGCAACAATGCGGACCAACAGTGGTTGCGCCATATACTTTTGTGGCTAATTTAACTTGCGCTTCTTCGCACAAAGCAAAAGGACCACGAATTACGGAACCCTCCATGATTTCGGCATTTTTTCCAATATATATTGGTCCCGTGGAAGCATTTAAAGTTACAAATTCAAGCTTTGCTCCTTCTTCAATAAAAATATTTTCGGGCGAAATCACGTTCACGCTTTTCGGAATACGTTCTGAAGTTCTACTTTCGGTTAAAAGTTCAAAATCTTCGCGAATCGCAGCGTCGTTTTTGGCGAAAATATCCCAAGTATGTTCTATTGTTAAAGTATCTGCTTCAAATTCAATTATAGTATATAAATCAAAATCGACTTCATCTTGTGAGTCTTTTGTATAAAAAGCAATTACGATATCTTCTTTGAAAATTGCCTGATTTGGCTCGAGATTGGAAACCATTTCAGCCAAAATCGGATTTGGTAAAAACGCGGCATTTATCATTACATTATCTTCCATTTCGACCATTGGAAATTTGTCAGATAAATAGTCTTCGGTTACCGTTGTTGTTGTCGAACCCAAATATTTTTCCCATTTTTCACGAATGGTCAAAATTCCGACACGAATATCGGCAACGGGGCGCGTGAAAGTGAATGGTAATAAGGCATTTCGAACTGGTCCGTCAAAAAGAATGTAATTCATACAACTGGATATTTGTTGATTTGGTTATTTATTTATTCGATAAAAGAAAAAGAAAAAACCAAGTTTAAATACTATAAAAATCAAAGTTACAAAAGTTTAATAGGAAAAGGAAACGTTTTGGACATAAAAAAAGCCCCA
>CAIMBK010000068.1 GCA_903839195.1 uncultured Bacteroidota bacterium
ACAAATTTGTCCCAATCTGAAATTATTGGAATGACTATAAGTCTGGGAATTATTCTTGGAGCTAACGGAATAAATGTAGGACATGAATTAGGTCATAGAACAACTCTTTTTGAAAAAATACTTGGAAAAACACTTTTAATTCCAAGCCATTATACGCATTTTTTTATAGAGCACAACCACGGTCATCATTTGCATGTTTCGACTCCCGAAGATCCGTCAACGGCGGCATACAATCAAAACCTATATGCTTTTTGGTTTCAAACCGTAACCGGAACGTATAAAAAGGCGTGGAAAATTCAAAAAAAATTAAACAAAATTAATAATCATTCTTTCTTTTCTTTAAAAAATGATATGTTTTGGTTTACAATTATCCAAATTAGTTATTTGGGTGTTATCTATATTATCTTTGGAGTTAAGGGATTTTTGTTGGCGTCATTTGCCGGCATAGTTGGTTTCCTTTTGTTAGAAACCATCAATTATATTGAGCATTATGGATTAAAAAGAAACCGGCTCGCCTCTGGAAGATTTGAACGTGTAACCGAGAAACATTCGTGGAATTCAAATCATGTTCTAGGAAGAATTATTCTTTATGAGCTCACACGTCACAGTGATCACCATTATAAATCTCAAAAGAAATATCAAATTCTGGAATATCATGATGTTTCGCCACAAATGCCTTATGGTTACCCAACATCGATGGTTTTATCGTTTTTTCCGCCGCTTTGGTTTAAGGTTATGAATAAAAGAATTCCACTTGAAATGAAGTAGCTTTGTGTTCCTTTCCTTTTTTACAGAAAAACTACTAACTGCCAACTCCTAACTGCCAACTTCTAGTTATCTTTGCTTAAAATTATCAAAAAATGTCAAAGCAAGTTCGTGTGCGTTTTGCACCAAGTCCAACCGGGCCTTTACATATTGGCGGAGTACGCACCGCATTATTCAATTATTTATTTGCTAAAAAAAATGGCGGTGTTTTCTTTTTAAGAATTGAAGATACCGATCAAAATAGATTCGTTCCTGGTGCGGAAAGTTATATTTTGGAAGCGCTAGAATGGCTGGGAATTTCACCTGATGAAACGATTGGAAAAAACGAAAAATTTGGACCATATCGTCAAAGTGAAAGAAAACGGTTGTATCATCAATATGCTGATCAATTGATAAATTCTGGTTGGGCGTATTATGCATTTGATACTTCCGAAGCTTTAGATTTACACAGAAAACAACACGAAGAACAAGGAAAAACGTTTATTTACAACCACCATAATCGAGAAAAATTAGACACTTCTTTAGTTATTTCAAAGGAAGAAACGGCGAAGAGAATTGCAAACGGTGAAGAATATGTAATTCGTTTTAAAACTCCAGTTGATGAAACTTTGCATTTGCATGATATTATCCGTGGGGAAGTAAAATTTGAAACTAATTTATTAGACGATAAGGTTTTATTTAAAAGCGATGGGATGCCAACATACCATTTGGCGAATATTGTGGACGACCATTTAATGGAAACGTCGCATGTAATTCGCGGAGAAGAATGGCTGCCCTCCATGCCGTTACACGTTTTATTGTACCGCGCATTTGGTTGGGAAGCGCCTGAATTTGCACATTTGCCACTTATTTTAAAACCTGTTGGTAACGGAAAATTATCCAAGCGAGATGGGGACAAATTAGGGTTTCCAGTATTTCCTTTAGAATGGAAAACGGAAGAAGGAATTTCATCAGGCTATAGAGAGTCAGCGTTTTATCCTGAGGCGGTGATTAACTTTTTGGCATTATTGGGCTGGAATGACGGAACCGAACAAGAATTATTTTCACTAGAAGAATTGGTTGAAAAATTCGATTTGAATCGAGTTCATAAAGCGGGGGCAAAATTTGATCATGAAAAAAACAAATGGTTCAATCATCACTATTTGCAAATTCAAAGCGATGAAAGTTTGGGAAAATCGTATGCGCCATTTTTGGAATTAAAAGGAATCTCTATTTCGGAAGAGCGATTGGCTAAATTGGTTTCCTTAATAAAAGAACGAGCAAATTTTGTCTCAGAGTTTTGGTCGCTTTCCGATTATTTTTTCGAAGCGCCATCATCATACGATGAAAAAGCCACAAAAAACTGGAAAGAAGACACCGGCGATTTGATGAAACAATTAATTGTTGTTTTGGAAGGTGTTGAGGATTTTTCTTCAGAGAAAATGGAAACCATTGTAAAAGACTGGATGACCGAAAATGAAATTGGAATGGGAAAAATTATGCAACCGTTTCGATTGAGTTTGGTTGGCGCACTAAAAGGTCCACATCTTTTTGATATTGCCGCTTTTATTGGAAAACAAGAAACGATCAATCGAATTCAAAACGCGATTTCGGTTTTATAAGTCGGTTTTTGGAAAACCAGTAATGATTTTAGTCAAAACTTGAAATAACCGCTTAAAAGCAACGGTTTTTAAAAAGTTGAAGCGTTTGCTATCAAAATTAAAAAAACGCTTTAAAGGCCAGCTATAAAAGCCGTTTTTAATCGTTCAAACTTATAATTTTACTTCATTCGATAGCTAAAATCAATACTAGAAAAATCGCCTCGTTTTGGCGCTTTTTTATTTGGAAAAATTTATTATTTCAATTCTTCTAACACTTTTTCATTTTTTTCAGCTAGTCTTAATTCTGAAAGTGGCGAATTAAAATCGTTTAAATTATCGACGTCGTTTTTCAAATTACGAATCGCAAAAATTCGCACCGCCGGCATTTGACTTTTTAACGACATGGAATATAATTTTGTCAAAACGTCTGAATCGATATCTTTAAAATTTACTTTATCAGAAAAGTGTAAAATTAAATTTGAAAACAGTAACGCATTATTGTCATTTTTCACGTTTTTAATAATCGTTTGACAAATCAAACTGAAATTATCGATGCTTTTTATCGTTTCAATAATAGCGTCCAGAGTACCGTTTGCAACAGCATCGTCTTTTTCTTTTACATATTTATTAATCTCTTTTTGCATCGACATCAATAAATTTTCTTCCTTTTTACCTTTTTCTTCCCAAGCGTCTTTTAAGCCAACAGTTCGATTAAATACCAATTTTTCAGGAGTTGAGTCCTTATCAACATTGAAATAACCCATTCGTTGAAATTGGAATTTATCTCCTGGTTTTACGCTTGCCAAACTCGGTTCTACAAATCCATTTGCAATTTGTAACGAATTCGGATTCATAAATTCTAGGAAATTTTTCTCCTTGTGACTGTCGGGAGCTTCATCAATAAAAAGACGATCATACATTCTAACTTCAGCTGGAACGGCGTGTTTTATAGAAACCCAATGCAACGTTCCGGCAACTTTTCTCTGACTTGCA
>CAIMBK010000069.1 GCA_903839195.1 uncultured Bacteroidota bacterium
GTGGAAAAAGTACCATTGCCAATTTATTAACTCGTTTTTATGATGTAAATGAAGGTGAAATCGAAATTGATTCGATCAATATAAAGGACTATAATTTGCAATCGCTTCGTGGATTAATGGGATTGGTCACACAAGACAGTATTTTGTTCAATGACACCATAAAAGCCAATATTGCCTTAGGAAAACTTGACGCTTCCGATGAAGAAATTATCGAAGCCTTGAAAATTGCCAATGCTTATGAATTTGTAAAAGAATTGCCTGATGGAATTTATGCCAACATTGGCGACAGCGGCAACAAATTATCGGGTGGACAAAAACAACGTTTGTCGATTGCTCGTGCGGTTTTGAAAAACCCACCAATTATGATTTTGGATGAAGCAACGTCTGCTTTGGATACAGAAAGCGAAAAACTCGTTCAAGTGGCTTTGGAAAACATGATGCAAAACCGAACTTCTATTGTGATTGCGCACCGACTTTCAACTATTCAAAAAGCCGACAAAATTATTGTTATGCAAAAAGGAAAAATTGTCGAACAAGGAAGTCACGAAGAACTTATCGCATTAAATGGAACTTATAACAAATTGGTCATGATGCAAAGTTTTGAATAAAATTACAATCTTGCTGTAACCTTAAAATTGAAAACCCTCGTTGTCATATAATTTGGAATTCCGTATTGATTTTTGGTATAAACGTCGCGAACCCATGTGTTGGTAATAGCGTTTTGATTATTAAACAAATTAAAAATCTCCAATCCAGCCGACAAATCTTTGAATTTTTTCAGCCAATGTCCGTTTCGTAAATTTTTATTATTATCAGTAAAAACTTTTGAAAAACCAATATCCGCTCGACGGTAATCCCGCAACCTACTTTGATATACATAGGGATCAGCATAGGATGGAGAACCACCCGGCAAACCAGTATTGTAAACCAAATTCAGATACAATTTCATACTCGGAAGATTGGGCATATAATCTTGAAATAGAATTCCAAATTTCAATCGTTGATCGGTTGGACGCGAAATATATCCTTTATTATCGCTATTTTCCTCTGTTTTTAAATATCCAAAACTAAACCAAGATTCGGTTCCTGGTACAAATTCGCCATTCAATCGAAAATCAAATCCTTGCGCATAAGCTTTGGCGTTATTTTTTGCTTCATATCGAATTCTAACATTATCCAAAGTATATGGATTTACATCGGAAATGGATTTATAATACACTTCGGAAACCATTTTAAACGGGCGATTCCACATTTTGAAACTATAATCATTACTCAAAACAAAATGAATCGATTTTTGGGCTTTCACATTGGGTAAAACAGTTCCTGTTGAATCGCGCAATTCCCGATAAGAAGGCGGTTGAACATACATTCCTGTTGAAAATCGAAAAACCATGTCTTTTTCCCAATCGGGTTTAATGGCAAATTGCGCACGAGGACTAAATTCGGTTTGGTTTTTTTCGGCAATTGTGGCACCCGAAACTTTCCATTGATGCATTCTGGCACCGATGTTAAACCAAATATCATGATTGGCCAATTTGCTTTTTTTATTCCATTGCAAATAACCTGAAAGTCGATCAATCGTAGCATAATTTAATGCACGAACATTTTGATATGGAACTAACGGACCCACATAAGGATTATAAGGCTGATTGTTTTGTGGCAAATTTATAATTGGCGGATTGATCGAAAATCCCGCAGAATCAATCACTTCCCATTCCACCATTCTATCACGAATATCTTCTCTCGAATATTTGAAACCCCATTCAACTTGGCTTTTCTTTAAGTCATGGAATCCTTTCACTTCTGCATTAACGATTAGCGCATCTAAATCATTTCGGGCGTGATTTAATTGGGTTCCAATGGCGCGACTAAATGTGACATCTCCAAAAGTTTCAGAGCCAATAGAAGTATCGACTTCGCCCAAATAATAACCCGCATAAATGTCAAAATATTCTTGTTCCAAAGTATGATAAGCCGACGCAATAAATTTTAAACTAAACGAATCATTAGCTTTAAAGGTTGTTTTCATTGCCCCAAAATAAGTTTCATACTTATCTTTTTCTTGTCCTTCATAATAGACTTGCAAAGCTATTGGATTATCAAAAGTTCCGAAATTAGTTTGTCGGGATAAGGGTGTATAATTGTATTTATTTTGAGAAATATTCCCTAAAAAACTAAATTGCCATTTGGTTGAAGCATTAAAAATTACATTCGTTTGCAAATCAGCAAAAGTGGGA
>CAIMBK010000070.1 GCA_903839195.1 uncultured Bacteroidota bacterium
ACCAGTCAAGGAAGTAGCTTTTTAATTATGATGATTATGGGTGGTGGAATTGTAAGCTGGCTTCAAGGTTATATATCTGAAAGTATTGGTATTCAAAATAGTTATATTATTGGCGTGGCTTGTTTTGCTTATTTGGCTTTTTATGCATGGAAAGTAAGCGGGATTTTAAAAAACCAAGGAATTGATTTTGACAAACCAGTTTCAGGCGGACATTAATCTATAATTATAAAAAAAACAAAAAGGGTTTGAATTTTTTCAAGCCCTTTTTTTTGTTCAAAAAAAATAGTAATTTTATCGAATAAATCACTATTCATGAAAAAAATTGTTCTCGTATTTTTACTTCATTCACTTTTTTCTTTTGCGCAAACAACAGACGAAATTCAACTAAAAGCCATCTACAAATCATCATTAACGCAATCCAAATGTTACTCGTGGTTGGATTATTTATCCAATTCCATTGGTGCTCGTTTAACGGGTTCTGAAAATGCTCTAAAAGCCATTTTATATACCAAATCCCAACTAGAATCTCTTGGTTTAGACAAAGTGTATCTTCAAGAAGTGATGGTGCCAAAATGGGTGCGTGGTCAAAAAGAATCAGCTTATATTTTAGACAATAAAACCAAAACAAATATTCCTATTTGTGCCCTAGGCGGCTCAATTGCAACACCAAAAAACGGACTAACCGCCGAAGTTATCGAAGTGCAAGGGATTAAAGAATTAGAAGCTTTAGGAACAGCTAAAATAAAAGGAAAAATCGTCTTTTTTAATCGACCGATGAATCCAGAAAATATTGAAACGTTTAAATCCTACGGAAGTTGCGTCGATCAACGTTTTTCGGGAGCCAAAGAAGCCGCCAAATTTGGTGCCGTTGGAACAATTGTTCGCTCCATGAATTTACGCCTCGATGATTTTCCGCATACCGGAATGCAAAGTTATGGCGATATTCCAAAATCAGATTATATTCCAACCGCTGCAATTAGTACAAATGCTGCTGAATTATTAAGCAAATCATTAAAATCAAATCCAAATCTGAAATTCTATTTCAAACAATCTTGCGAAACATTGGAAGACGTACTTTCTTATAATGTGGTGGGCGAAGTAATTGGAACCGAAAATCCTGAAAATATTATGGTAGTTGGCGGACACCTTGATTCCTGGGATCTAGCCGATGGTTCTCATGACGATGGCGCAGGCGTTGTTCAAAGTATGGAAGTTTTGAATATCTTTAAAAACATTGGTTACAAACCAAAAAACACCCTTCGTGTGGTCCTTTTTATTAATGAAGAAAATGGCGGTCGAGGTGGAAAAAAATACCAAGAATTAGCACAAGCCAATAATGAAAATCACATTTTTGCAATGGAAAGCGATTCCGGCGGATTCAGTCCAAGAGGATTTTCTTTTGAATGCGACGAATTAAGTTTCGCCAAATTTTCAGGTTGGAAATCATTATTCGAACCTTACTTAATTCATATTTTTACCAAAGGACACGGCGGTTCCGACATCGACCCATTAACCGGGACAAAATTGGCTAAAGCTGGATTAAAACCCGATTCGCAACGCTATTTTGATTACCATCACGCCGCCAATGATACTTTTGACGCAGTCAACAAAAGAGAATTGGAATTGGGCGCAGCAACAATGGCTTCGTTTCTTTATTTAATAGACCAATACGGAATATAAATTTTTCACTCACAAAAAAAGCCCAAAACATTGTTTTGGGCTTTTTTATTATAATATATCAGATTTAAAACGAATTAACTGTTTTTCTAATCGCAACCAATTTGGTCATTAACGCCTCAAAATAATCCAAATGCAACATATTTGCACCGTCGCTTTTGGCATTTGCAGGATCAAAATGGGTTTCAATGAAAATTCCGTCAACGCCAACAGCAATTCCTGCTTTAGCAACGGTTTCAATCATATCGGGTCTTCCGCCAGTTACACCAGCCGTTTGATTCGGTTGTTGCAAGGAATGGGTAACATCTAAAACCGTTGTTGCATAATTTTGCATCGTTGGAATTCCACGAAAATCAACAATCATATCTTGGTAACCAAACATCGTTCCGCGATCGGTCACCATCACATTTTCATTATGACAATCCAACACTTTTTGAACGGCATGTTTCATGCTTTCCGGACTCATAAATTGCCCTTTTTTCAAGTTTACGACTTTTCCAGTATTGGCCGCAGCCACAACCAAATCCGTTTGACGAACTAAAAAAGCAGGAATTTGAAGCACATCAACATATTCGGCAGCCATAACAGCATCCTCATTTGTATGAATATCGGTAACTGTTGGAACGCCAAAAGTTTCGGAAACTTTTCTTAGAATTTTTAACGCTTTCTCATCGCCAATTCCAGAAAAACTGTCAATTCGACTGCGATTGGCCTTTTTGAAAGAACCCTTAAAAACGTAAGGAATGGCTAATTTATCAGTAATACCAACCAGCTTTTCGGCAATTCGCATCGCCATTTCCTCGCCTTCAATTGCGCATGGACCGGCCAATAAAAAGAAATTGCCGCTTTCGGTATTTTTAATTTTTGGAATATGATGTATGTTCATAAAATACGTTTTTGAAAGTGCAAAGATAGTTAGGAATTACGAAACCAAAAGTACTATTTCTTTTTTTTTGAAGCTATTCCAGCTATTCGCTATATCCATGTGATAGCTTCGTCAATCGCAATAACGTGGGATGCCGCTACTACCTGCCTGTCGGCAGACAGGTCTTGGCTAGGGCAATGGCTTGAAAAGCACTATTTCTTCAACCCAAAACCCATTGGAACCATTAAAACGCCTTTTTCAAATATATTAATATAGACTTGAATTGGTTTTTTTTGTCCCACCCAAGTCACTTCGTAAATGTCAATATAACCAGCGCCCATCTCACTTTTCTTGGTTGGAAAAGGACAACAAGTATCCGTTTTTTTGAAAAATACTTTCTCGCCTTTCGGACCCGTTAATGCATTGAAATAACGATTCAGATTGTTGGTTTCTTCTTTCAAATTTCTGAAATATAAATTTATTGGATAATCTGGGTCGAAACCATATTTTGGATCTTTGCTGAATTCGGTTATCAAAAAAGTATTTTCAGCTGTTATTTTCGGATTTGGCGCATTTTCATCCACATTTTTTAAGGTGGATTTTGTGCTCAAACAAGCAGAAAATAGAAACAACAGGCAAAACATCGAAAAAAAACTTTTGATTTTCATAGGATTGAATTTTAAATTCATAAATATCATATAAAGATACTATTTTTGTAAAAAATAAGAAGCACAATGAATTTTATTTGTCAAACTTGGCCTTGGTATTTTTCAGGATTTTGTATCGGAATCGTGATGTTGCTCATTATTTATTTCGGAAAAGCATTCGGATTATCGTCCAATTTACGATCATTGTGCGCAATGACAGGTGTTGGAAAAAAAGTCTCTTTTTTTGATTTTGACTGGAAATCAAATCGTTGGAATTTATATATTGTTTTTGGATCGATGTTAGGCGGCTATTTTGCTGTGCATTTTTTGAGCGCACCGACAAATGTTTCTATAAACCCAAAAACAATTGCGCAATTGGCCCAATTGGGTATTGACGCGCCAAATGGAAAATTACTTCCCGATGCTTTATTCGGAAATATAGATAGGTTATCACCAAAAATAATTTCAATTTTAGTTATTGGGGGTTTATTAATTGGTTTCGGTTCCCGATACGCGGGCGGTTGTACTTCCGGACATGCGATTTCTGGTCTAAGCAACCTTCAAGTCCCTTCTTTAAAAGCAGTTATTGGCTTTTTCGTCGGTGGATTAATTATGGTTCATTTTATTTTTCCCTTACTTTTTTAATTATGAATGCACTAAAATTTGTAGGTATTGGTTTTGTTTTAGGCATTGTATTAACAAAGTCAGAAGCTGTTTCTTGGTATCGAATTTACGAGATGTTTCAATTTGAATCGTTTCACATGTTTGGAATTATTTTTACCGCCATTGCAACGGGATTTATCGGAATTCAAATCATTAAAGCCAAAAAACTTAAAGACTACAAAGGGTTGCCAATTGAAATTCTAGATAAAGAACCGGGTTCTATCCGTTATTGGGTTGGCGGCGTATTTTTTGGGTTGGGATGGGCGTTGGTTGGATGTTGTCCCGGCCCGATATTTATTCTAATTGGCGCAGGATTTTCGTCGGTATTATTTGTTCTAATTGGTGCACTTTTAGGAACTTTTCTATATGGTGTGTTAAAAGATAAATTGCCTCATTAATTCTTCGTAAATTTGTGTAAAACCAAATAATATGAAAACAACAATTAAAATTCAGAACTTGAAATGCAGTGGTTGTGAGAATACGATTAAACACAATTTAGAAGAAATTAAATCCATAAAAAATATTCAAATCAACCAGGAAGAAGGCGCTGTTACTTTTGATTATGAGAATGATCTAATATTAGAAAAAGTAAAAAGCAGACTTAAAAACATCGGTTATCCAGAAGTTGGAGAAGAAAATAAATTGAGCACCAAAGCCAAATCCTATGTGAGTTGCGCCATTGGAAAAATGTCTAAATAACAAAAAAACAACATCAATTTTAGAATAGCATTTTCGATAGGAAATGCTATTTTTTATTTAATTCCAAAATGCCCGAAGTGATGCAAAATTGTGCTGTAATATACGTAACCATAATCCAAAGATTCGCGTTCTCAAATGGGGCGCTGAATTTGTTAATTGCAAGAAAACTGTCAGAGGCGATAAATGACATTGCTCCAAAAACAATCCAAAGTCCTGAAGTTTTTCCCCAGCTAAAATAGCCTTTTAATGCCACAATTAACATCACAGAAATGGTAATCGCATAAACAAAAACAGGGATTTTTAATCCGCCTAATGTTGGCCAAAGCAAGGTGGTTAATTCCTTTAAATAGAATAAAGTCAAAATGGTTGCAACCCAAAAGAGTCTTTTTTTACGAAAGTCCTCAGTTTTATTTTGCTTCCAAAACAGCACGATATAAAGTAAATGAGCAATCAAAAAAGCAATTAACCCAAGAATGAAATAGATTTCGCCTTTGCTGGCAAATAATAAAATAACATCGCCAATCCATGAAAAGATTAATGCGCTTAGAAGCCATTTTTTTGTTGGAAAGGCGTCAAAATTGGAAACCAAAAGCATTAGAATTGGTAATAAAAAAGGTTTTAAATACCAAGTTATTTCTGTTTTTCCAAAATAACTCAAAAGAAAATAAATTAGTCCAAACCCAATATAACCAAAGGAAATTATTCTATTATTCATTGTTTTCGTTTTTTCTAAATTCAAATAAGAGAAAGTAACTTGATAGGGCAAGGGAAATAATCAAATAGCCCATAACCAAATAATTTCCAACGGAAACAAATTGGTTTAAACCAAACCAATCTCCCAACGAATAAATAATGCCGATTGCAAAACCCAATCGGAGGATTTCCCAATAAACGGAATTTTCATTTTTATCCATTAATTCGGAATAACTATAAATGGTTAAGAAGATAAATGCACCATAAACCAATAGATTTGTCCAACCAATTAGCGCAATATTTTTGAACATATAACTAACAAAAATCAGCGTTACCAGCATTTGAATAATCGACCAATATTGCAATAATTTCGAGCTTTTTGTTCCGTATTTTTCAAAATCGTAAACGTTTTTAATTTTATCTACGGGATATTTTTCTTCAAAATGATCAGGTCGCCAGCCCGTTGGTTGAAACCAAATGGTAAGTTTGTCTTTCCAGTTTTCGGCGCGCCACGCATCGGAAATTAACAAATTGAGATGTAGAAAATTAATCCGAATTGGATTCCAAGTTTTAGCAGGTCTCGTTATTCCGAAAACGGCAGGAACGCTTGCTAATTCTTCTTGATACGTTCCAAATAATTTGTCCCAAAAAATAAAAATTTGCGAATGATTTTTGTCCATATATTCTGGATTTATCGCATGATGTACTCGATGATGAGAAGGCGTAACGAGAATTTTTTCCAGAAAACCCAATCGTTTGATATAACGCGTATGGTACCAAAATTGTAGAAATAGTTGAATAGGAAGCGTTATCACAATTACTTTTGTGGGAACCCCTATTAATGCTGCCGGAATTAATAAAAAAGTAAACAGATTCACAAAACTAGAAATGGATTGTCGTAACGCACAAGCCAAATTGAATTCTTCGCTACTATGATGAATTGCATGTTTGTTCCAAAAAAAGTTAATTTGATGCGCCAATCGGTGAATCCAATAGCCATAAAAATCGATGCAAATAAACGCGATAGCATAGGTTAAAATAGTGGCTTCAAGATGAAATAGCGCAATTTTAGACAATATCCAATCATAAGAAATAAAAGTGATACTAAGTCCGAGAACATCTTTTACGGCGTTTGTAATTCCAGAACTGATGCTCGAAACGCTGTCCATAATTGGGGCAAAATTTTCGCCTTTAAAATAGCCATAAACTTTTTCTATAATAATTAATAATAAAAAAAGAGGCATCGCGATCAATAAAATTTTGCCGTATTGTTCCATTTTTTGCGTTTGTTAAATGATTTCAGCGCTCAAACCTGCATCAAGAAGTTGCAGACATTGGGGAGTTAGTTCTTTTATTGACCCTGTTTTTACGGTACATTTTCCTTTGTAATGCACAATTAACGAACATTGTTCCGCTTGTTCAGGAGTGTGATTGCAAACGCGAATTAAAGTATCAATTACGTGGTCAAAAGTATTGACATCGTCGTTATACATTACAATTTCGTTATCAAATGCAATTGCTTCTTTGGAAATGACTTTCTCTATAGTTTTTTCTCTAGTACTCATAGTTTTATCATTTAGAAATTCAAAACTAATTTACATATTTTAAAGATACCCAATTGTTTCTTTCAAATTTTTTAACATAAGTCAATCCTTTTTCCACACAAGACGCATCGATAAAAGGAATGTCTTCCGTATAAAAACCGCTCAAAAGCAAGGTACCGCCCGGCAAAAGACAATCCACATAACTTTGCATATCATTCAACAAAATATTTCGGTTGATATTGGCAATGATAAGGTCGTATTTTTTTCCTGCTAATAAGGATGCATCGCCTTCATAAACAGTAATTTCGTTGCAATTATTTCGTTCTGCATTTTCAACCGAATTCAAATAACACCAATTATCAATATCAATTGCGTCAATAGGTTTTGCGCCTTTCATTTCTGCTAAAATTGCTAAAATCGCGGTGCCACAACCCATATCCAAAGTTTTTTTTCCTTGAACGTCGATTTCTAATAAATGCTGAATCATCATGTGCGTCGTTTCGTGATGTCCGGTTCCGAAACTCATTTTTGGTTCGATAATAATATCAAATTGGGCTTCGGTTTTTGGATGAAATGGCGCGCGAACATGACACAATCCATCTACATCAATGGGTTCAAAGTTTTTTTCCCATTCTTCATTCCAATTTACTTGCTCAATTTCTTCAACGTGATAGGAAATGACAAATTCTGGCGAAGTCAATATAAATAGGTCTTCCAATATATTTTCGGTCCAAAATTGCTTTTGTATATAGGCAATTACGCCAAATTCACTTTCAATGAAACTCTCAAAAGGCAATTCGCCTAATTCGGCTACTAATATTTCAGATCCTAATTCTTTTGGTTCTACCTGAAAATGGTAGCCTAAATATATGTTTGACATACAATTGTTTTTTTCGATTTAAATCCCGTTGATTATTCCAAGAAAATCAGCTGCTTTCAGCGCCGCTCCTCCAATTAATCCTCCGTCAACATCGGGTTTTGAGAAAATTTCTTTGGCATTTTCTGGTTTAACACTTCCGCCATAAAGGATGGAAACATTTTCGGCAATCGGGTTTCCGTATTTATTAAAAATCGTACTTCTAATAAATTCGTGCATTTCTTGTGCTTGTTCTGGACTAGCGGTTTCGCCAGTTCCAATGGCCCAAACTGGTTCGTAAGCCAAAACAATATTTTGCCATGAATGGGCTTCCAAATGAAACAATCCGTCGCGCAATTGGGTTTCAACAAGTGCGAAATGGTTGTTGGCTTGTCGGTCTTTCAATTCTTCGCCAAAGCAAAAAATCACTTGCATATCATGTTTCAAAGCGGTATTTACTTTGGAAGCCAATAAGGTATCACTTTCGTGAAAATAAGCCCGACGTTCGGAATGACCAAGAATAACGGTATTTACGCCAATACTTTTTAGCATATCTGCCGAAATTTCGCCCGTAAATGCGCCATTTTCGGCTTGATGCATGTTTTGTGCCGCCACTTCAATAGGCGTAAATTCCAGATGGTCAACTGCGGAAGCCAAATTGACAAAGGTGGGTGCTACGATAATTTCGCAATCCAAATCGTTTGGAAGTAAGGCGATTAATTCATTCAATAAATCTTCCGATTCTTCGGCATTTTTGTTCATTTTCCAGTTTCCTGCAACAATTTTACGTCTCATTATTTGGTATTTTTTAGGGTATAATTTATTTGTTCAAAATCGGTTTCTATGGCACGGTATATAATGATTTTTCCTGTTTTGTCAAGGATAATATATCTCGGAATCCAATCCAAATCAAGGGCTTTACCGAAGGCGCCTTTCATACCGTCGTTGGCAAGAAAATGGGTGCCTCTCATTTTGTGTTTTTCAATGCCTTCTTTCCATTTCTCAACGGTTTTGTCCATCGAAATAAATACATAATTCACATTTGGGTTTTGCGCTTGTAGGGCTTTTATTTTTGGCATCGCTTTCACACAATCTCCGCACCAAGAAGCCCAAACTTCTATAACCAAGGTTTGCCCTTTGTATTTTTCTAAAATGGATTTAAATTCGATTGAATTTCCATCTAATGCTACTAATTTTTCGGATAATGCCTCTGTTGAAAATTCCTTTTTTTGGGCATTGGAACAAGCAAAAGCAGAAATGGCTAATAATAATGTGGTTATTTTTTTCATTTTTTTTGAGTTTATATTAAAAATAAATCGTTGGATACAAATGTAAAGGTAATCCTTGAGTTTTTTATTTTAAATTAAATTATTTTACAACCTACTTCAATAATTTTGGAATCATTGTTTTATCATAATTTTTAGCTGTTTCAACGGCATAAAACGGTGTTGACCACGTCCCGAAGTGCATTAACGGGGTCTTGAACCCTATAAACGGGGTTCTGAAGTCCTCCGTTGGGGTTCCGAACCCCGATTTTGACCTCTGGAACACCAATTTTGAGGTTGAAGACCGCAAATTTGGGGTCTGGAACCCCAATTTTGGGTTAGATAACCGCAACGGAGGGGTTCAGGACACCAAAAATGGACTAACGAACCGCAAAATACCATTTGAGAACCACAACAGAGGGGTTTGGAAGCGCAAAATAATGAAAATACAGGGCAACAGAAAACTGTAACAAAGAGTAGGTGTAAAAATAGTAACTAAAAAAAAACAAGATATGATTAATAAAGAAAGTTTAAAAGCCGGGCTAATTGGAGGAATTGGCGGTTTAGTGGTATCAATGGTAATTAATTATTTTATTTTACCTATGCCTGAAACGGTATTGGCAAACGCATTAGGAAATGGAATTAGTGGTTTAATGAGTGGTTTTATGGGTGGTTTCCTTGCCATTAAAAAAACAAATGACAAATGAAAAAAATAGTTATTCTTTTATTTCTTACATCGGTAAGTTATGCACAAACTAAAAAATGCGGTACTACAGCGTTTATGGCAGAAAAACTTAAAGATAGCCACTTTTCAAAAAACTATTACCAATTCCAAAATGAGTTTAATGCTGCGTTTAATTCCAATAAAACTGCCAAAAACAATAATTCATTACTTGTAGTTCCGGTTGCTTTTCATTATCCAACAGGCAATGAATCCGATAGAGAATGCCTAATATCGCTTGCGCAAGAACAACTCAATATTTTAAACAATGATTTTAATGCTACTAACAGCGATTTAAATCTTTGGTTTGAACAAGCCGCTCCGTTTTATCCGGGAGTTCAACCAGGCTCTCTAGATGTTTATTTTTGTTTGGCTACTCAAAACCATCCCCTCAATATTGACCCAGAGTTACTCGAGGGTCAGCCCGCAGTAACAATTGGCTATGAATTTGGAGGTACCCTTGGGGTAATCAGTGATGTTAATTGGGCTGGTTATCTTAATATTGTGGTAGGCCATGGTGATTTTCCAGCAGGATATTCTTATATAGCTGCTAACCCAAATAATGGTGATGCTGTCTTTATAAGTAATGCTTTTATTGGTTCAGGAACAACTTGTGGTATTGCACCAAATAATTTTAGTGATTCCTCAGACTTTGGGAGAGTTGCCACTCATGAAATTGGACATTATTTTAACCTTTTTCATCCCTTTGCTGATTGTACTTGTGATGCGTCAAGCACCGATTTTGTTGACGATACCCCACAATCTAATTGTACCTCGGGTTGGGACCCACCATTTGGTAGTGTTCCTGGGTGTAACCCTCCCGAAAAAGTGTTGACTATGGATTATATGGATTACCAACCAGGTTATGCACAGTTTCTTTTTACTGAAGGGCAAATGTATCGATCCAGAACTCGACTAGAATCTATTTTTGATCAATATAAAATAGATTTTGGCAGCTGTAGCACTTTGAATTCGACACAAAATGAGTTGCAATCACTCCTGCTTTATCCTAATCCTTCCAGAGGGATAATCAATCTGAAATTCAATACTGAAAAATTCAATACTACCGAAATAGTGATTTTTAATACTATTGGACAAGTGGTTTATGAAAACAACATCCTAATCAGCAATGAGTTTGCTATTGATATATCAAACCTTCCTGCTGGGCATTATTTTATGAAAGTAAAAAATGGCGAAGAGGTTTATAACCATAAAATCATTAAAAACTAATGAAAACGTTTCAATACATAGCCCCCGCTGCCGCGCGAATCTTTCGCGTGGTATAAAAAAAGCGCTGGACTTTCTTTTCAAAACTAGGATTCATGCAATAACAGTGTCGTTTTATAAAAAATAGTATATTTGATACCAAACAAAATAAATGCGATGCCATGAAAAAAATTACTTTACTTCTGTTACTGGTACTTCCGCTTTTCCTGTTTGCCCAATCTTTTTCAGGAACCACGGGTGCTATTACCGATGACAATCAGGCCAATGAATATTCGGCCGTAGTGAGTAATTTGGCCGCAACCAGTTTAAATGCTAATTTGGGTTTAGTCACCGTTTGCCTGGATATTACCCACACCTATGACTCGGATTTAGTAATAAAATTAGTTTCCCCCAACGGAACGATGATCACACTTTTTTCAGGAATTGGCGGCGATGGTGATGATTTTACCAACACCTGTTTAAGCCAATCGTCAACTACTAGTATTTCATCTGAAATCGCGCCATTTACAGGGGTTTTCAGTCCGCAAGAATCCCTTGCCAATATGAATAATAATCAAAACGGAAACGGGGTTTGGAAATTAGTGATTGTTGACACCTATGGGCAAGACGCTGGATTTTTAAACAGTTGGAGTCTCGAATTTGCTTCGGGTGCAAGTGTTCCAATCGTTTTTTCGGAATCCAATTTACCAATTGTTGTAATCAACACCAACGGGCAAACCATTGTAGACGAACCTTCCATATCGGCCGATATGAAAATTATAGACAACGGCCCCGGAATACTAAACCATATTTCAGACGTTGCCAATAATTATAACGGAAAAATCACCATAGAATATCGCGGTGCCTATTCGCAATCATTGCCTCAAAAACCTTATAAAATTGAAACCAAAGATGCTCTTAATGTCGATTTGAATGTTTCGGTTTTAGGAATGCCCGCCGAACATGATTGGGTGCTTGTTGCCAATTATAACGATAAATCATTTGTTAGAAATACGTTGGCCTATAAATTGTTTGCCGAAATGGGGTATTATTCGGCAAGAAGTAAATACTGTGAAGTTGTGGTAAATGGCGTTTATCAAGGGATTTATTTGTTTATGGAAAAATTGAAACGCGATTCCAATCGAATAGCTATTGCCAAATTATTGCCCAACGAAAATACCGGAATCGATTTGACTGGTGGCTACATCATAAAAACCGATTATTGGGATGATTCGAACAGTTGGATATTAAATTACCACCCCTTGGATCACCCTGATTTTGATATTCGATTGGTATATGAATATCCAAAACCTTTAGACATTACGGCGCCACAAAAAACGTATATTCAAACCTTTGTCAATGATTTAGAAACCGCATTATACAGCCCGAATTTCACCGACCCAATTAATGGTTATCAGAAATATTTAGACACCGATTCGTTCATTGATTATTTTATTATCAATGAGTTGTCCCGAAATAATGATGGTTTCAAGAAAAGTTGCTATTTCAATAAAGACAAAGATGGTTTAACCGCAAACGCCAAACTGAAGGCAGGACCGGTTTGGGATTTTGATTGGGCTTGGAAAAACTTGTGGGGTTGTTTCATATTTGAAAACACCGATGGTTCGGGTTGGGCGCATAATGTGAATGATTGTTTTGGGGATAATTATTCAACAGGTTGGTATTATAGATTGTTGCAAGATGTTGCTTTCCAGAACAAATTACGTTGCCGCTGGAACTACTTCCGAACTTCTATTTTGAGCAATTCCGTTATTAATTCCTATATCGATGAAACTGCTTCGTTTTTGAATCAGGCACAAGTGAGACATTATGAAAAATGGCCCATATTAGGCAATCCCAATTCAGGCGCGTCCGAAGTGGATAATGACCCAGCAACGTATGCTGGACAAATTCAAAAACTAAAAGATTGGATTTCGCTGCGGACAACTTGGTTGGATGCGAATATGCCAGGCGATGGAACTAATTGTAGTTTAACTACTGCAAATGCGACTATGAAGCACTTCCAATTGGCGCCTAATCCAGCAAAAGATTTTATTCAAATAAGCAATTCGAATTCCGAGTTGATTCAATCCGTTAAAATTTATGATACCACTGGAAAAGTCATCTATTTGGCGGAAATAAATGAAAATACCACAACAATCAACGTTTCTGGTTTTGCTAATGGAATCTACAATTGCAAAATCAATTATGGTTCGAATAAACAAGAAGTGTCTCGTTTAGTGGTTTTGCATTAAGCTTATTTTTTTAACTCAGAAAAGGGTTTTTGAATTAAAGCTTTGAAGTCGTCTTTGTTGAATTTATTATTTTCGATGCCATAATAAAACACATATTCATTTCCGTTCCAAAGGTATTTAACGCCAGGAGTACTTTTGCCCATTCCTATCACTTTATAGAAAGGAATAATTTCTAAAATTTTATAAGGATATTCGGCGCCCGCAATCTTAAAGAAACTCGGAATCAAATCAATCTCTTCGTTCATGAAAATAATGTTGATTTCAGGAAAATTTTTCACTTGTTGTTTCATTTCCGTCAATTCTTTGGCCACGCCTTGACAATGGTCACAGCCAGGAGCAAAGAAACAAAGGATTTTTTTACCAGAATCAATAGTAGAAAAATAAGGTGCAAAACCAGATTTGTGCTTTGCTGGTTCGGTTTTAATTGTTGCTTTTAATTCAGATACTTTTTCAGGTTGGATTGTATCGGTTTTCATCACTTTTGCAATCGTATCCGTTGCTGCAGGAAGTAAATTTTCAATAGGAGATGTTTTTGGTTCTAAAGGAATTGTTGCGCTCACAGGTTGCATTGGCGCAAGCATAAACAAAGCCAAAATAGCAGCAAAAGTAACGCTCGAAATTACCCAAAAATTTTGATTAGTTTCTTTTTTCTTAGGTAAAATAGTAATCAAATACGTCAATAAAGCCAATGCTGCAAGATTTTTAAGTATCGCCTGAATAGGTGTCATGGGTAACAAACTTCCGAAACAGCCACAATTGCCATCGTTTCCGCCATTTTGAATGGTTTCAATGGTCAAATGCGTCGTAAAAACTACCAACATGAACATGGTTCCAGGAATGACAAGTCTTTTTAAGAAGTTGGGTTGCATAATTAAGATGCCCAAAGCCAATTCAATTCCAATTAAAATTCTCGAAAAATAAGGAGCAAATTCCTCCGAAAATCCCATCGGATACAATTGATTAAACTCAAAAGTTGATATAGCGAAATACGGTGATGGATATAATTTAGCTACCGCCGAAAGTAAAAATAAGAATGAAATTACTGAACGAATGGTCCAAGGGGAATATTTTTTTATACCTTCCATAAAACGTTTTTTTATTATTTTTCCATTAATATTAAAGCAAAAACAGCATAATTGATCATGTCTTGATAATTCGCGTCGATGCCTTCAGAAACTAAAGTTTTTCCTTTGTTGTCTTCAATTTGTTTTACGCGCAATAATTTTTGCAAAATCAAATCGGTCAACGAACTTACGCGCATTTCGCGCCACGCTTCTCCATAATCATGGTTTTTGTCTTCCATTAATTGTTTGGTTTGCACAATTTTAGCGTCATATAATTCGGTGGCTCTTGCGGTGTCCAAGTCGGGTTGTTCGGCAACGCCCAATTCCAGTTGAATCAAAGCCATTATCGAATAATTGATAATTCCAATGAATTCTCCAGAAGCATCATCGGCTACTTTTTGAACGTCATTTTCTTGCAAACTTCTGATTCGTTGCGCCTTAATGAAAATTTGATCAGTTAGTGACGGTAAACGTAAAATACGCCACGCACAACCATAATCTTTCATTTTATTCATAAATAAGGAGCGACAAACAGCAATTATCTTATCGTATTCTTGAGAAGTATTCTTCATTAATGATGTATATTTGTATGCAATTTTTTCCAAAAATAAGAATAATTTTTTGATTGAAGATTGGTGATTACGAATAATTAATGTACAAAAAAATGACAATTAATTGTAAAGGAAACCTCATTGATTGCAATATTCCCAAAGTCATGGGGATTTTGAACGTTACGCCCAATTCCTTTTTTGATGGTGGAAAACATTCCGATACAGAAGCTATATTATTTCAAGTAGAAAAAATGCTTCAAGAAGGAGCAACTTTTATTGACGTTGGCGGCTATTCCAGTAAACCCAATGCCGAATTTGTTTCGGAACAAGAGGAACTGAATCGTGTTTTGCCAATTGTACAATTGATTTTAAATCGTTTTCCAGAAACTCTTTTGTCGATTGATACTTTTCGAAGTTCGGTTGCAAAGGCTTGTTTAGAAAATGGCGCGGCCATGATTAATGACATTTCTGCTGGAAAATTAGATGATAAAATGCTCGAAACCATCGCCAATTTTCAAGTTCCTTATTGTATGATGCACCTTCGAGGCACGCCCGAAACCATGCAAACTCTAACCAATTATGATTTTATTGTCAAAGAAATGCTTTTCTATTTTTCAGAACGCGTAGCTGCGGCTCGAGCTTTGGGAATAAATGATTTGATCATTGACCCAGGTTTTGGATTTGCAAAAACAACGGAACAAAATTTTGAAGTATTGCAAAAATTAGAATTATTCCAGACGTTTGAATTGCCTATTTTGGTTGGTTTTTCAAGAAAGTCTATGATCTATAAAATCCTAAATTCGAATGCTTCGGAAGCTTTAAATGGCACTACGGTATTAAATACATTGGCACTTTCAAAAGGCGCTAAAATTCTTCGCGTTCATGATGTAAAAGAAGCCGTAGAATGTGTTAAATTATATGAGAAAACGTCAAATTATTGATGGTGATAGGGTTCGTTTCTTAAAATTGTAAACCCACGATACAATTGTTCAATAAAAAATAACCGCACCATTTGATGGGAAAATGTCATTTGCGAAAGCGCTATTTTTCCATTGGCTTTGGCATAAACGGCGTCTGAAAAACCATAAGGTCCGCCAATTACAAAAACCAAAGTCTTAATTCCTGAATTCATTTTCTTTTGCAATTCCTCCGAAAAACTCACGCTAGAAAAGGCTTTTCCGTTTTCGTCCAAAAGAAGCAATTGGTCGGTGGGAGTTATTTTGGCCAAAATTAATTCGCCTTCTTTTTCTTTTTGTTGACTTTCGGATAAGTTTTTTACATTTTTGATATCGGGGATGAGTTCCAAATCAAATTTGATGTAAAACGACAACCTTTTTTGATAGTCATCAATCAATGCTTGTAAATTTTTATCGTCGGTTTTGCCAATGGCAATGAGTTTAATATTCATATAATTTGAATAAAATAATGTCATAAATTGACTTCAAATATAGGAAAATTGATTTCAGATTTGACATTTTCGCATATTCATTAGTACCATAATAAAAAAATTGGATTAGGAATTTTACTTATTTTAAGAACTATTACTACCAAAAACACCTTTTTAAATTTCCAAATAAAATCCTATCTTAGCCTTTTGTAAAATTTTCCGCATCAATGATTAGTGAAGTCCAATTTCAAGACGAATTACAACAAATTATTTCGAACGCTCTTCGGGAAGACGTTGGGCCAGGAGATTATAGCTCGTTGGCCTGTATTCCTAATTTGGCAAGAGGTAAGACGAAATTATTGGTCAAAGAAAACGGAATAATTGCAGGTGTGGCATTTGCGAAAATGATTTTTGAATATGTGGATTCCGATTTGCAAATAGAAACGTTTATTCAAGACGGAATGCCCGTAAAAAAAGGCGATGAGGTTTTTCATGTTTTCGGAAGTTCGCAATCCATTCTTAAAGCCGAACGCGTTGTGCTTAATTCGATGCAACGGATGTCGGCCATTGCCACGAAAACGAAATTTTTCGTTTCTTTATTAGAAGGAACACAAACAAAAATTCTAGATACTCGAAAAACAACTCCAGGATTTCGTGCCTGCGAAAAATGGGCGGTGAAAATAGGAGGGGGCGAAAACCATCGTTTTGCGCTCTACGATATGATTATGCTCAAAGACAATCACAATGATTTTGCAGGAGGAATTCCATTGGCAATTGCCAAAACAAAAGCATTTTTAAAGGAAAACAACCTCGATTTAAAAATAATTGTAGAAGCCCGAAACCTTGAAGAAGTTCAGGAAATTATAAATTCAGAAGGTGTTTATAGAATATTGCTTGATAATTTTGATTTCGAAACTACCAAGAAAGCCGTTGCTTTAATCGGCTCAAAATGCTTGACGGAATCTTCGGGAAACATTAACGAAAATACAATAAGAAACTATGCCGAATGTGGCGTAAACTATATTTCATCGGGAGCATTAACCCATTCGGTCCACAATTTGGACTTGAGTTTAAAAGCATTTGATTAATTAAAAGCCAAACAAATGACAAAAGAAAAAATACATAAATTAGAAAAAATACCCGTTTTACGAATTCTTGTTCGTGGGCTAAAAAATATAAAACTTCCTTGGCTTCAAGGAATGTCTTTCTTTGAATTACTGGAATTATACATCAAAGGAATTATTGATGGCGCAGTTTCCTATCACGCAAGTGCCGTTGCTTTTAGTTTCTTTATGGCTTTGTTTCCGTTTGCGTTGTTTATTTTGAACCTAATTCCGTTCATCCCAATCGAAGGTTTTCAGATCGATTTTCTGAACTTTGTTCGCGAAGGCGTTCCTCCAAATACCTATAATGCGATTGCCAATATTATTAATGATATTCTCAATAATAGTCATTCCGGCTTAATTTCATCTGGTTTTTTGCTTTCTATTTTCTTGATGGCCAATGGAATTAACGGCATTTTAGGTGGCTTTGAATCGTCCAAACATATTATTGACAAACGCGGATTTTTCAGCCAATACGTAATCGCTTTGGGATTGTCATTATTATTGTCTTTTTTATTATTACTAACCGTTTCATCCATAGTTGTTTTTGAAGTTTTTATTCAAAAATCAATGATTCAGAATGTACTAAGCGACCAAATTCCACTCATTATTTTGAGCCGCTACGTTTTTGTAATACTAATGTTGTTAATTACCATTTCGGTTTTATTCCGATTTGGAACCAAACAATCCCACAAACCACCATTCATAACCATTGGCTCCGTTTTCACCACAATATTAGTCATTATTTCATCCTATTTTTTTGGTATTTGGGCATTGAAATTCTCAAAATATAACGAACTTTATGGTTCAATTGGTACTTTATTAATCATGATGTTTTACATTTGGATAAATTGTATGGTACTATTATTGGGTTTTGAACTCAACGCAATTATTGCAAAACTCAAAAAGAAAAATGAAATTAATAATTAGGAGCTAATTCCTGCTGTACGCTATATCCACGTGATTGCTTCGTCACTCGCAATAACGTGGGATGCCGCTTCCATCAGGGCTAAAAATCACTACAAATGAAGAAAATTAGTGTTTATTTATTGCTTTTCCTGCTCACAAATATTTGTGTTGCACAAAGTGGGGTAATTGGAAAATGGAATACAATTGACGACGTGACTGGAAAAGTGGTTTCTGTTGTCGAAATTTTTGAACATAACAACAAAATTTACGGTAAAGTTCAAGAAATTTTTAATCCAAAAACCCGCAATCGAGTTTGTGAAAATTGTCCTGGTGAGGACAAAAACAAAACAATTTTGGGATTAACCATCCTAAAGGGTCTCGAAAAAGAAGGCGATAGCTATTGCAACGGAAAAATTTTGGATCCAAAAACAGGTAAATTATACAAATGTTCTATCGCTTTGGAAGGAAAAGACAAACTCAAAGTTCATGGCTATATAGGAATTCCACTTTTTGGACGCACCCAATATTGGGAACGAATAAAACATTAGCAGCAATTGTCAATAATCATAAAAAAGCAAACTATTAATGCCATTTTTTGTCGAAGTAATTTTACCGCTTTCCCTTTCAAAAACGTTTACCTATCAGGTTTCCGAGTCCGAATTTGATTATATCAAAATCGGAATGCGGGTGGCGGTTCCTTTCGGAAAAAGTAAAATTTATACAGCATTGGTCATCGAGCTTCATAACAACCAACCAACTCTTTACGACGCCAAAGAAATTCATCAAATCTTGGACGAAATTCCAATAGTTAGCGAGATTCAAATTGCCCATTGGCAATGGATTGCGTCCTATTATATGTGTGCCATTGGCGATGTTTATCGCGGTGCAATGCCCAGCGGATTATTACTGGAAAGCGAAACCATAATTTCTCAAAAAAACGATACTTTTCTGGATGAAAATCAATTTTCTGACGAAGAATATTTAATTTATGAAGCGCTTCAACAACAAAGTTCCTTAAAAGTAGCCGACATTATGGCTATTTTAAATAAAAAAAATTGTTTCCCAATTATTCAAAAACTGCTCGACAAAAACGTGATTGCGCTTGACGAAGAAATGATTGAAACCTACAAACCGAAATTAGTTAAATATGTTCGGTTGCATCCCAATTATGAAACGGATGAAGCTTTGGGAGAATTACTTGAGATTCTAAAAAGTGCTTCCAAACAGAAAGCGCTTTTATTGCAGTATTTTCAGTTGAAAGCGATGGATCAAAATCCAATTTTAGCAAAAAAACTCATAGATTCTGCAAATTTAACTCCTGCCGTTTTGAAAGCATTAGTCGATAAGGCTGTTTTTGAAACGTATTATATTCAAGAAGATCGTGTAAATTTTTCCGATAATTCAAAGCCTAAAAAACTCGAATTAAGTCACGCGCAACAAATCGCTTACGATGCTATTAATGATCATTTAAAACAAAAAGAAGTTTGTCTTTTGCACGGTGTAACTTCCAGCGGCAAAACAGAAATTTACACTAAAATCATTGAAGATTATCTAGAAAAAGACCAACAAGTATTGTATTTATTGCCCGAAATCGCTTTAACAACACAATTAGTAAGTCGGTTAAGTCATTATTTTGGAAATAAAGTAGCAGTTTTTCATTCGAAATATAGTAATAATGAACGCATAGAAGTTTGGAATCAGGTGAATGCCAATTCGGAAAAAGCCAAAATTGTAATTGGTGCACGTTCGGCTTTGTTTTTGCCTTTTACTAATTTAGGTTGCATTATTATAGACGAAGAACACGAACAAACTTTTAAACAAGTGGATCCCGCGCCCCGATATCATGCTCGAGATGCAGCGATTATTTTGGCCAATTTTCATAAAGCCAAAGTAATTTTAGGTTCCGCCACTCCAAGTTTAGAAACCTATTATAATGCCAATTCTGGGAAATATGGATTGGTAACACTTTCCGAACGATACGGAAATGTGATGATGCCTGATATTACTTTAGTGGATTTAAAAGATAAATATTTTAGAAAAAAAATGTCGGGTCATTTTAGCGATGTTTTAATTGAAGAAATTTCCAAAGCAATTACATTGGGCGAACAAGTGATCCTTTTTCAAAACCGTCGTGGCTATTCGCCATTGATGGAATGTATGACTTGTGGTCATGTTCCGCAATGCCAACAATGCGATGTGAGTTTGACGTATCACAAACACAAAAACCAATTGCGATGCCATTATTGTGGCTATTCAATTGCGAAACCAACCAATTGTCACAGTTGTTCGAGTGTCGATTTGACTACAAAAGGTTTCGGAACCGAGCAAATCCAGCAAGAATTAATTTCCCTTTTTCCGAGCGCTACTATTGGCCGAATGGATCAAGATACGACTCGAGGAAAATTTGGTTTTGAAAAAATAATAAACAGTTTCAAAAACCGAGAAATTTCGATTTTGGTTGGAACCCAAATGCTCGCCAAAGGATTGGACTTTGATAACGTTACATTAGTAGGAATTATGAACGCCGACAACATGTTGTATCATCCTGATTTTAGAGCTTTTGAAAGAAGTTTTCAAATGATGACGCAGGTTTCGGGAAGGTCGGGTCGTTCCGAAAAAAGAGGTAATGTAATTATTCAAACTTATAATCCAAATCACAATACGATTCAACAAGTGACAAATAATGATTATTCTGGAATGTATAATGAACAGCTTTACGAACGAAAGAATTTTCAATATCCGCCGTTTTTTAAATTAATAAAATTAACCATCAAACACCGTGATTACGATAAATTGAAAGAAGGTTCTATGTGGTTGTATGAAGTTTTGAAACAACATTTGCGGATGCCAGTTTTAGGCCCCGAAGAACCATCAATAAGTAGAATTCGAAACGAATACATTCGAACTATATTAATAAAAATACCAACAAATTTGGCTGTTGGTTCTACAAAAAAACAACTTCAAAAAATGTTAAATAGTTTTGAAGCCGTTCCGCAGTATCGTTCAATAAAAACAATTATAAATGTTGATTATTATTAATTTGATACCAAGCTTTTTTTGATAAAATGGGATTAAAAAAAATAAAATAATCATTAAGTTTGAAAAAAATAAATCAGAATTCTGAAGAAGCCGTTAACCTATTTATTGTTTTTAATTTTTTGCTACTAAATAGGGGGCTATGTCATCAGTTTTAATATAATGAAATGCGGCTTAGCTTGCTATTGCTGGATTCTTCTTTTAAGAATGCGGGCTTTAACTATTTTTAATACAAAACAATTTAATTAAAACATCATGAAATTCAAATTATTGGGACTACTATTATTGGTTTTTTTCGCTAATGAAATCAGCGCCCAAACCAAGCAAGATTCTATAAATCAGTTAAAAAACGTAACTGTAAAAGCGCGAAAAAAAACGGTTAAAGAACGCTCCGAATATAAAAAAAATGCACAAACAACTGAAGTATTAACCTCCGAAGAATTGAACCGAAATAATCCCGCTTTTTTAGATCAAACTTTAGGAGTTATGTCTGGCGTTCAGGTTGACAAAAGAACGCAATTGGGTGGTCAACGAATTGTTATTCGAGGGTACGGAAACGATCAAAAATTTAATAACTGGGGGATTAAAGCCTATTACAATCAATTTCCATTAACTAACGCTGAGGGCGTAACGATTTTAGATGATGTTGATTTCTCATTAGTTGATAATATCGAAGTGATAAAAGGACCTGCGGCTACCATGTATGGCGGAGGTGTTGGTGGAGTTGTTCGTTTCTACTTAAAAAATTCAGATGAAAAAGGGATTTCGATAAGTCAAAATTCGGCCGCAGGTTCTTTTGGTCTTTTTCAATCCAACACTCGTTTGGATTATGTCGCTGATAATGCTTCAATGCTTCTAAATTATGGTCATTTGGAATCAAACGGATATCGTCCAAATGGGGAGAGTTTGAAGAATTTTTTTACTTATAAAGGCGATTTTAAATATTCTGACAAACAAACGGTTTCGGTATTTTTAAGTCATAATTTTTCACATGAAGGAATTTCTGGTCAAATTCCGTATTCCTATTATTATGCTAATCAAGATCCAGGAAATGAAGCATATATCAAGAAAAATGCACATTTAGATATGCAATCTACTCGTTTTGGCGTTTCCAATAACTTTAAATTCACCAAATCATTTAGCAATTCCACCGTGATTTTCTATTCTGGAACGGAATCCGAAAGAGTTGTAGCCGGTGCTTATGAACAAACTAGTTCGCCTAATTACGGCATTCGTTCTGTTTTTACAAAATCAAATGATATTTCAAATACTATTGAAAATGTTTTGGATATTGGAACAGAAATTCAACAATGCAAGTCGTTAATCTCTAATTTCAGATTCAAAGGAACTGACGATACGAATCCACTACTTGTTAATCCGATTTCTGTTGGAAATTATTATAAATATATAACTAGTCAGCAATCTGTTTTCATTCATGACCGAATAAATTTTAAACCAATTAATTTGTCTCTGATACTAGGTTTGAGCGGCAACCATATTGAATATGAGCGCATTGATTTATTGGCTTTACCAGGATTAATTACTGGAAATACTTCAAATACGTCCTTTTATAAATCATTTAAAACCTCTTTAAATCCTCATATTGCTGTTCAAAAAATATATAAAGATCAAATTCTTAACGTGTCATATAGTGAAGGATATAATGCGCCAACGGCTTCAACATCCTATATATCGGCATTAAATAAAACTAATGATAGTTTGCAACCTGAAAAAGCAAAAATGGTTGAAGTTTCAGCCCAAGGTTTGTTATTTAAAACCCGATTGGATTATCAAGTGGCACTTTTTAATATGAACATTGATAATAAATTAACGCAATTGAGCGCTGCAAATCCTGCCGGAGGAAGTTATAATTACACGGCAAATACAGGAAATCAATTAAATAAAGGTTTGGAAGCGAGTGTTGGATATGTTTATGAGCCAAAATCAAATGCAATTGTTTCGAAAGTGACTTCGTTTGTGAATTTCTCTTATTATGATTTTAAATACACCGACTTTTCTACAAGAGTTGGCGGAGTTTTAACCGATTTTTCGAACAAAAAAGTTGTTGGAGTTCCCGCACAAAAATATTCATTTGGAGCTGATTTTCAGTCGCCAACAAGAATTTATTTAAATACTACTTATAACTACTTAAGCAACGTTTATTCTGATTTTGCAAACACCAATTCTGTAAAAGGATTCGGTCTTTTGAATGCCAAATTGGGTTATAAATTGGCTTCCAAAAACAAGAAATACAGTATAGATTTATTTGCGGCAGGAAATAATTTAACCAATCAAACGAATTACACCTTTCTGTTTTTAGGCGGAAATATAAATGATGTCGATGCTGGAAATGGCTTTCCGACAGGAATGGCCGCAGATGTAAATCCAGGGTCAAGCAAAGCTTATTTTTGGACAGGTTTGAATCTTAAATATCATTTTTAGTAAATAGCATTTCTAAAAAGGTTGTAAAATAGGGATTTATAGGCAAAGAAAATCAACAAGTTTGTTTGCAAATCAAAATAAAAGAAGTATTTTTGCACCCAATTTAACAATAAAAAAATATTTTTTATGAATCATTATGAAACTGTTTTCATTTTAAATCCCGTTTTATCTGAAGTTCAGGTAAAGGAAACAGTAAGCAAATTCGAAGATTTTCTTACATCCAGAGGAGCAGAAATGGTATCTAAAGAGGATTGGGGTCTGAAAAAAATGGCCTACGAAATCCAACACAAAAAAAGTGGTTTTTATCACTTATTCGAATTCAAAGTAGCAGGAGAAGTTCTTATTGCCTTTGAAACAGAATTTAGACGTGACGAACGAGTAATGCGTTTTCTAACCGTAAGTTTAGACAAACATGCAATTTCTTGGGCTGAGAGAAGAAGAACAAAATTAAAAGCATCTAAAGCGTAATCATTATGTCAACATTACAACAATCAGCTTCAGGAAAAAAAGATGGGGATATCAGATATCTTACGCCTTTAAACATAGAAACTAACAAAACTAAAAAGTATTGTCGTTTCAAAAAATCGGGTATCAAATATATTGATTATAAAGATGCCGATTTCTTATTGAAATTCGTTAACGAACAAGGAAAAATTCTCCCACGTCGTTTAACTGGAACTTCATTGAAATATCAAAGAAAAGTGTCTGTTGCCGTAAAAAGAGCACGTCACTTAGCATTAATGCCATATGTGGCTGATTTACTAAAATAATAAAGAAGCAAAATTATGGAACTTATACTTAAAAAAGACGTACAAAATTTAGGCTTTAAAGATGATGTTGTTGTGGTAAAAAACGGTTACGGACGTAACTTTTTAATTCCTCAAGGACATGCTCAATTAGCAACTGCTTCTGCAAAGAAAGTATTGGCTGAAAACCTAAAACAAAGAGCTCACAAAGAAGCTAAAGTAGTAAACGATGCAAAAGCAATTGCTGAAGCATTGAAAGCTATAGAGATAAAAATTACTGCAAAAGCAGGTGGCGAAAAATTATTCGGTTCAATCACGAATATTGATATCGCTGAAGCTTTGGCAAAAGGTGGTCAAGAAATTGACAGAAAATTCATCACTAGTGGAATCGTTAAAAGAACAGGAAAATATGCTGCAACCGTTCGTTTACACCGTGATGTAATTGTAGAATTAGCTTATGAAATTGTTGCTGAAAAAGCATAATTTCTTAATTAGATAACTAAATCCCGATGAAAGTCGGGATTTTTTTTTTGATCTGAACTCGTTTCAGATTCCCTAAATAATGTATAACGCATCTTAAAAAGATGCTGAAATAAATTCAGCATAAATGAAATACAGCCGACTTACCAAAGAACAATTTGACGAATTACACACGGAATTCATCAATTTCCTCGCTACTCAAGCCATTGATAAGGCGGAATGGGACAAAATTAAAATCGAAAAACCCGAAATTGCCGAACAAGAATTGGATGTTTTTTCCGATTTAATTTGGGAAGGCGTTCTTTCGAGAGCCGAGTTTTTAGAACATTTTTCCAAAAACCATATTTTCCTTTTTCAATGTTTTGATACCAATGTAAAATCTATCGTTTTAAAATCACTAGTTCCAGAAACCGATTTTTTGACCAAAGAAGGTTTGCAATGGCTTAGCGACAATATGTTTTCGGATACAATTGAAATGAAAATTGGAAAAAAGGACTATTCAGAAGATAGAAATAATGCCATTTTTCAATTGATTCAACAAGGCGCTTTTTTGAGTGGTGGCGAATTATTTAAGCAAATTAATGAAATAATAGAAGGTTAGATATTCATCAATTTTCTATATTTACAAAAAAATAATTATGTTCAATTTTTCAAAAAGAATATTAACTTATATTTTAATAGTAATTGTAATATTGTCCATTCCTTTAATTGCAATGCAATATACTAGTGAGGTCAATTGGACACTCTTTGATTTTTCTATGGCTAGTTTGTTATTAATTACTACGTTAACTTTGATAGAAATTACCCTTCAAAATTTTAAAAATAAAACTTTTAGGATTACAACAGTTTTTGTAATAGTATTTTTGTTTTTACTTCTTTGGGGCGATTTATCAGTTGGTATTTTTTAAATTATATGGACGTTCAGAAAACCATCAACAATCTTCGAGAAGAATTAAATCTTCACAATCATAATTATTATGTATTAGATCACCCAACGATTTCTGATTATGAATTTGATCAAAAATTGAAACAATTGCAAGATTTAGAATCGCAATATCCTGACTATTTTGATGAAAATTCGCCAACACAACGCGTGGGCGGAGACATTACCAAAAACTTTCAAACGGTTGTTCATGAACATCGCATGTATTCGTTAGACAATTCCTATTCCAAAGAAGAATTAATAGATTGGGAAAAACGAATTCAAAAAATTCTAGGCGATGTTCCTCTCGAATATACTTGCGAACTCAAATATGACGGCGCTTCTATTAGTATTACCTACGAAAACGGAAAACTCAAAAGAGCCGTTACGCGCGGTGATGGAATTCAGGGCGATGATGTTACCAATAATATCAAAACTATTAAATCGATTCCGTTGAAATTGGTGGGAAATTTCCCTGAAAAATTTGATGTTCGTGGCGAAATTATTTTGCCTTTTGCGGGCTTCGAAAAAATGAATCAGGAACTTATCGAAATTGGGGAAACACCTTATTCTAATCCAAGAAATACCGCTTCTGGTAGTTTGAAATTGCAAGATAGTGCTGAGGTTGCGAAAAGACCTTTGGATTGTTTGTTGTATTTTTTGATTGGTAATAAACTCCCTTTTTCATCGCAAATTGAAGGATTAGAAACCGCCCGTTCTTGGGGATTTAAAGTCCCGAAAGAAGCCAAACTCGCTAGAAATTTAGACCATGTTTTTCAATTTATTGATTTTTGGGACGAACACCGACATAAATTGCCTTACGAAACCGATGGTGTTGTTGTAAAAGTAAATGATTTTCATTTGCAAGAAGAATTGGGTTTTACGGCCAAATCTCCTCGTTGGGCTATTGCGTATAAATTCAAATCGGAACAAGTGGCGACTGTTTTGAATTCCATTTCTTATCAAGTGGGACGAACGGGAGCTATTACGCCTGTGGCCAATTTGGAGCCTGTTCAATTAGCAGGAACAATAGTAAAAAGAGCGTCTTTACACAATTCTGATCAAATTGAAAAATTGGATATTCGAGTTGGCGATACTGTTTTTGTGGAAAAAGGAGGTGAAATTATTCCAAAAATTATTGCTGTTGATTTGTCCAAAAGACCTCAAAATACGTTGCCAACAAATTACATCACGCATTGTCCAGAATGTCATTCCGAATTGATTCGAACGGGAGGCGAAGCGAATCATTATTGCCCAAATTTCTATGGTTGTCCACCACAAATCATTGGGAGAATTCAGCATTTTATTTCTCGAAAAGCGATGGATATTGAAGGTTTGGGTGGCGAAACCGTAGCTTTGCTTTTTAATAATGGTTTGGTTCAAAATTATGCTGATTTATACGAATTGACGGTTGATCAAATTTTGCCTTTGGAACGAATGGCTCAAAAATCGGCGGAAAATTTAATTAATGGCGTTCTAAATTCGAAAAACGTCTCTTTTGAAAGGGTTTTATATGCCTTGGGAATTCGATATGTGGGCGAAACAGTAGCCAAAAAACTGGCGAAACATTACAAGAATATCGATTCTTTGAGCGAAGCGTCTTTATTGGATTTGGTTTTGGTGGATGAAATTGGCGATAAAATTGCCCAAAGCGTTATTGAGTTTTTTGATAATCAAGAAAACCAAAATAGCATTAATCGATTGAAGGAATATGGCGTGCAATTGGAATTAATTGAAAAATTAAACCCAAATGCGACTAATAAATTAGAAGGAAAAACCTTTGTGGTTTCTGGAGTTTTTTCAACTTTTTCTAGAGATGATTTGAAAAAAGCAATCGAAGAAAATGGCGGAAAAGTTGGAAGTTCAATTTCTCCAAAAACCGATTTTGTGGTTGCAGGAGATAATATGGGACCAGCCAAATTAGAAAAAGCCAGTAAATTGAATGTTCCAATTATTTCGGAAGAGGATTTTATTCAAATGTTGAAATAAACTAAACCACAATGCTTCTGGCTTCGTGTTTTTTCGATTGATTGGCATCAAAATAAAAGTCAATTTTACCTAAATTTATTCCAAAACAACCCACTTGATTGACTAATACTTGGTTTCCTTCTAGATTTTTTACCACCGTTGGTTTGTCTAAAAAAGTGTGCGTATGACCGCCAATAATCAAATCGATATCTTTTGTAAGCGTGGCAAGTTTTAAATCTGAAATTTTTTCGGGTTCGTCTTTATATTTGTATCCAAGATGTGAAAGGCAAATAATCAAATCGCATTTTTGTTCTTTTTTTAATAGTCGCGTCATGTCTTGCGCCACTTCAACGGGGTCGTTGTAGATTGTTTCTTTATACCCTTTTTTGTCCACAAGTCCAGCAAGTTCGATACCTAATCCAAAAACGCCCACTTTGATTCCTTCTTTAATAAATATTTTATAAGGATGAACGTGACCATTCAATACCGTATTTTTAAAATCATAATTAGAAGAAATAAAATCGAAAGAGGCATTTGGTAATTGGGCATACAAACCATCAATTCCGTTGTCAAAATCATGATTTCCGATTGTTGAGGCATCATATTTCATCATGCTCATTAATTTGAATTCCAACTCGCCACCATAATAATTGAAATAGGGCGTTCCTTGAAAAATATCGCCTGCATCCAATAATAACACGTTCGAATTTTCTTTTCGAATACTTTCAATCAACGCTGCTCTTCTTGCAACGCCACCCATGTTTGGATTTCTCGTATCGGTTGCCGGAAACGGATCAATATGACTGTGAACGTCATTGGTATGAAGAATTGTCAATTTTTTAATGTCTGGAGAATTAAAACTTTCTAACGAAAATCCCAAACCAATTAATGCTGTACTTGCAGCTGTTTTTTGTATAAAATCTCTTCTTTTCATTAGTTTTCAGTTGAAATTCGAATGTCATTAATCACTGGAATTGTTTTTGTTTCTTTAAAATAATCAATAATCATATTTCGTAATTTATAATCCAAATCGTAGGTTGCGATTCCTTTTTTAAAGAAAACCATTTTATCGCCGCCATTGGCTAAATAATCGTTGGTTAGAACATAATAAACGCGCTCATTTTCGATTGGTTTTCCTTGAATTAGAATGTTTTTTGGGCCATTAATGGAAATGGTAAAAGTAATTCCTGCAATTGGATGCGGTTTTTTCCCTGTAATAAAGTAATCAACAATTTCTAAAATTTGGTCTCCTTTTAAAGCCACAACAATTGCTTTATTTTCAAAAGGCATGATTTCGAAAGCGGTTTTTGAAGTGACATCGCCTTTTCCGATGATTGTTCGAATTCCGCCACTATTAAGTAAACAAATGTCAATGTTTTTGTTTTCTCGTGATTTGAAAACAACATTTCCTTTTTGAAAGGCAATATCGGCCAATAAATTTCCCATAGGTGTTTGCCAAATTCCTGTTTTATCTATGGTTTCGGGTGCATAAGCCACAACAGTATTCAAATCTTTGTCGATGTTTTCGCGATAGGGTTTTACAAAGTACTCAATAGCAGCAACTTCTGTGCTTTCTTTTGTAATTTCTATTTGTTTTCCTTCAACTTTTGTTACATAATAGTGTTGATGACTACAAGAAATAAATAAAAAAAATGTTAAGATTAAAACAAAATGTATCTTAGCGTTGCTATTCTTTTTTAGTTTTACCATCGGTAATGCGACTTATTTAATTAAATTTGTAATTCAAGTAAAAGTACTATGTTTTTAAATTACATCAAGAATTTTATAACAAAAAAGATAATAATTAATAGTTTATCAAACGTTAAGTTATTGATTTCAGAGCATTCTATAAAAACAGTTGGTTTGCTAATTGATGAAAGTTATTTCTTTGAAAGACAAGCATTGGTGAAAGAATTACTGAATAATAAAATTAAAGAAAGCGACATTAACGTGTTGGTTTTTAGAGATAACATAAAGAAAAATGAGGTTTTTGATTATCCCGTTTTTTCCCCCAATGATTTGAGTTGGACTGCCATATTTAAGAAGCAAGAAGTAAATGAATTTATTGCACAAGATTTCGATTTATTAATTAATTATTATGATACCGAAAAAGTGTCTTTGTTACTGGCTTCTCATCAATCGAAGGCTAAATTTAAAGTTGGTTTTTCCTCGGTTGATAAACGAATTAATCATTTTATGATTACTACCAATGCTGAAAACCATACTGTTTTCATTGAAGAATTGTTCAAATATTTGAAAATTTTAAACAAAATAGAATAGAATATGAAATCATTAATTGGCACTGGAGTTGCGTTGGTTACTCCATTTAATAAAGACTTTTCTGTTGATGCTGCTGCGCTAAAAAAAATTGTTAATTATCAAATCGACAATGGAATTTCCTACCTAGTTGTTCTAGGGACCACTGCCGAAAATGCGACACTTTCTCAAGAAGAAAAAGAATTGGTTATTCAAACCGTTATAGAAGCTAATAATGATAGATTGCCTTTGGTTTTGGGCTTGGGAGGAAATAACACTTTTGAAGTAGTTGAAGAATTGAAAACCCGAGATTTTTCAAAATTTACAGCCATTTTATCGGTTTCACCTTATTATAATAAACCAACACAAGAAGGAATCTATCAGCATTTTAAAGCGATTTCAGAAGCTTCGCCAATTCCAATAATTTTATATAACGTTCCAGGAAGAACCGCCAGTAATATGTTGCCAGCAACCGTAATCCGATTGGCGAATGACTTTAATAACATCATCGCCATAAAAGAAGCCGCTGGCGATATTGTTCAAGCCATGAAAATAATCGAACACAAACCAAACGATTTCTTAGTCATTTCTGGCGACGATATGATTGCTTTACCAATGGTTTTGGCGGGTGGAAGTGGCGTTATTTCAGTAATCGGGCAAGGTTTTCCAAAAGAATTTTCAAATTTAATTCAATTTGGTTTGGAACGAAAAGTAGATCAAGCGTATGAATTACAATATCAATTAGCCGAAAGTATTGACTTGATTTTCGAACAAGGAAATCCAGGCGGTATTAAAGAAGTGCTTAAATCATTGGGTTTGTCTACAAATGTGGTGCGTTTGCCGCTCGTAAATGTCTCCGAAGATTTGGCTAAAAGATTGGACGCAATTACAAAGAAAATCAATAAATTATAACCCAAAAATATATTTTGTATTCGCTAAATTAATGCCTAAATTTGCATTTCGTTTTTTAGTGTATCAAATGTTAGAAAACAGGAACAATTATTCAAAAAATGAGAAATTTTTTAATTATTATCATAATCGCATCCGCTTTAACTTCGTGTAACGAATATCAAAAAGCATTAAAAAAAGATGACATTTCGAAAAAATTCGAAGTGGCAACAATGCAATATGATAAAGGAAAATATTCAAAAGCGATTCGCCTTTTTGAACAATTAGCACCACAATATCGCGGAAAACCTCAAGCCGAAAAAATGTTTTATATGTTTTCACAATCGTATTATAAAACAGAACAATATTATTTGGCAGGTTATCAATTTGAAAGTTTTGCTGCTGGTTATCCAAAAAGCGAAAAAATTGAAGAAGCCTCTTTTTTAGGAGCAAAAAGTTTTTCTATGTTGTCGCCGGTTTATAGTTTAGATCAAACGGATACGAATAAAGCGATAGATAAATTACAAGATTTTATTGATGGTTATCCAAATTCGCCTTATTTTCCAGAGGCCAATTCGGTTTTAAAAACGTTGAGAGAAAAATTGGAAAAAAAGGCTTTTGAAACGGCAAAACAATACAATTCAATATCGGATTATCAATCGGCTTTAATCGCTTTGGATAATTTTATTTCGGATTTTCCAGGTACGCCATTCAAAGAAAAAGCTTTGTATTACAAACTGGATTCGGCTTTTCAATTAGCAGTAAATAGTGTTCCAACAAAGAAACAAGAACGATTGGCAAATGCTAAAGTTGCTTATTCCAATTTAATAAAATTCAATACCAATACCGAATACAAATCAAAAGCTGATATTATGTTGGCTTCAATAGAAAAAAATTTAGAACAATATTCTAATAAATAAGAACGTCATGGATTTAAAAAAGACTAATGCACCGGTAAACACAATTACTTACAACAAAAGTATTATTGAAGAACCAACAGGAAATGTTTATGAAGCTATAACTATTATGGCCAAAAGAGCAAATCAAATTAACTCTGAAATCAAAAAAGAATTGACAGAGAAATTGGAAGAATTTGCAACTTACAACGATAGTTTGGAAGAAGTTTTTGAAAACAAAGAGCAAATCGAAGTTTCAAAATTCTACGAAAAATTACCAAAACCTCATGCGCTTGCAGTTCAAGAATGGTTAGATGATAAAATCTACCATAGAGACGCAAACAAATAATCGAAAAAATGTCTGTTTTAAGCGGCAAAAAAATCGTACTAGGAATTTCTGGTGGAATTGCTGCCTATAAAACGGCTACATTGGTTCGTCTTTTTATAAAAGCAGGTGCTCAAGTTCAAGTAATTATGACACCTGCTTCTAAAGATTTTGTGACGCCGCTCACGCTTTCAACCCTCTCCAAAAACCCCGTTTATTCTTCGTTTTTCAAAGAAGAAGATAATAATCCAAATGACAATTTGCAATGGAATAACCATGTCGAATTGGCTCTTTGGGCTGATATTATGGTTGTTGCTCCAGCAACGGCCAATACGCTTTCAAAAATGGCTTCTGGAAATTGCGATAATTTATTAATTGCAACCTATCTTTCTGCCAAATGTCCAGTTTATTTTGCGCCAGCAATGGATTTGGACATGCATAAGCATTCTTCAACTGTTTCGAGTTTTGAAAAATTAAAAGCTTTTGGAAACACCATAATTCCATCTGAAATAGGGGAGTTGGCCAGTGGACTTTCTGGCGAAGGAAGAATGGCCGAACCTGAAAATATTGTGGCTTTTTTGGAAGCAGATTTGGAATCAAAATTGCCTTTGACAGGAAAAAAAATTCTGATTACCGCGGGACCAACCTACGAATCCATTGACCCGGTTCGGTTTATTGGAAATCATTCTTCCGGAAAAATGGGTTTTGATATCGCTCTGGCAGCCGCCAATTTGGGTGCTTCGGTAATTTTAATTTCGGGTCCAACTCATTTGGAAATGAATCATAATTTGGTAAAATTAGTTAGAATTGAATCGGCACAAGAAATGTATTTGGAATGTCAAAATTATTTTGAAACAACCGATGTTTTTATTGCAGCCGCCGCGGTTGCCGATTACCGACCAATTTCAGTTGCTACACAAAAAATAAAAAAAGAAAATTCTCGTTTAAATATAGAATTAGAAGCCACTCAGGATATTTTAGCTTCATTAGGAAAAATAAAGAAAAATCAATTTATTATTGGTTTTGCACTTGAAACGGAAAATGAAATTGAGAATGCAAAGTTGAAAATCCAGAAAAAAAACCTAGATTTGATAGTTTTAAATTCGATGCAAGATGAAGGCGCCGGATTTGGAAAGCCAACCAATAAAGTTACTTTTATTGATAGTAATTTTAAAATCGAACCAATGCAATTAAAGTCGAAAGAAGCAGTTGCAATTGATATTTTAAACAAAGTAATAGCTCATTATTATGCGTAAATTGTATTGTTTTTTAGCATTTTTAGTTTTTGGATATACCCAATCTCAGGAACTTTATTGTACCGTAACCGTTAATTCGGATAAATTAGGGCAAACCAATAAACAGGTTTTCAAAACCTTAGAAAAATCGATTAGTGAGTTGGTTAACAAAACCAATTGGACGGGAGACGTTTATAAGCAAAATGAGAAAATTAATTGTTCGATGTTTATTACCATTTCTTCTTATTCTTCGGATCAATTTTCGGGCACAATTCAAGTGCAATCGTCTAGGCCAGTCTATAATTCAACCTATTCAACGCCTATTTTGAACTTGAATGACAAAGATTTTAGTTTTAAATACACCGAATTCGAAAATTTAAATTTTAATCCAACAAGTTTTGATTCGAATTTGGTTTCTGTAATTGCATTTTACAGCTATATGATTATTGGTTCTGACGGAGATACATTTGCCTCAAAAGGCGGAACCAAATACCTCGAAACTGCACAAGATGTTGCTAATATAGCTATTCAAGGAGGATATAAAGGTTGGGGTCAATCCGACGGAAATCAAAATCGTTATTTTTTAATTAATGATATGATGTCCAATACTTTTTTGCCTTATCGTGAAGCTTTGTATCAATATCATTTTGATGGTTTGGATCAAATGAGTAAAGACCCAAAACAATCTAAAGAAAACATTAAAAAATCAATTGAAACCCTTTCTAAATTGCATTCTGGTAGACCAAATGCCTATTTAACTCGGGTGTTTTTTGATGCCAAATCAGACGAAATTGTTTCCGTTTTTACTGGCGGACCACAAGTTAATACAAAAGATTTAGTTCAAACTTTGAATTCGATTTTTCTTATGAATTCCAGTAAATGGGCAGAAATTCGATAATTTATTTGCAACTTTAACTATATTTATTTTAATAAACCAAAATGTTAACCTCACTTTCTATCACAAATTTTGCTTTGATTGAAAAATTGGATATTAATTTTTCCAATGGTTTTTCAATTATTACTGGTGAAACGGGTGCTGGAAAGTCAATTTTATTGGGCGCATTAGGATTGGTTTTGGGAAAAAGAGCGGATTTAACATCGCTAAAAAATAAAGAAGAAAAATGTGTTATTGAGGCGCAGTTTCATATTTCTAATTATAATTTACAGGCTTTTTTTGAAGAAAACGACTTGGATTATGAATCCGAAACCATCATTCGAAGAGAAATATTAGCCTCTGGAAAATCGAGGGCTTTTATAAACGATAGTCCCGTAAATCTTCAAGAATTACAGGAACTTGGATTGATTTTAATTGATATTCATTCGCAGCATCAAACGCAAGAATTATCAGAAGAAAACTTTCAGTTTCAAATAATTGACGCTGTAGCCAATTCCAAAAATGACATTTCAATTTATTCCGATTTGTTGCGTGTTTATAAAAAAAACAAATCCGAACTTTCGACGCTAAAAACCCAACTTCAATCGGTTCAAAAAGAGCAAGATTACAATACTTTTCTATTAGAAGAATTGCTTTCCGCCAATTTGAAATCAAGCGAACAAGAAACGTTGGAATCCAATTATGAAAAACTAAATAATGTTGCTTTTATTCGTGAAAACATCGAAAAATCGTTGCTTTTAGCCAATGAAGAACAGTTTGGGATTCTCCAAAATTTGAAAGAAATTAAACTTGCTTTGCAAAAAACAGCTACTTTTTCAGTTGAATTTCAATCTGTTTTTGATCGGATTTCTAGTGTTTCGATAGAATTTGATGATATTATTAGTGAGTTAGTTCAAGTTTCTGAAAATTTGAATAATGATCCAGAACAATTGGAATTGATTAATCAAAAATTACAAACCATTTATTCGCTTCAAAAAAAGCATCAAGTCGCTACAATTGATGATTTATTGGCAATTCAAAATGATTTGGATTCGAAAGTGATTTCGGTTGTTTCTTTAGACTTTGAAATAAAAAAAATAGAAAGTCAACAAGCAGAATTAACCACAATATTAGACCAAACCGCTTTGTTAATCCATCAAAAAAGAGCTTCGGCTGTTCCCGTGTTAACTCAAAAATGGACCGCAATATTGGAACAATTAGGAATGCCCAATGTGCGTTTTAATATTCAAATAAAACCAACGGAAAATTATTTCCAACATGGAAAAGACGAACTGGAATTTTTATTTTCTGCCAATAAAGGAACCGATTTTGGGTTATTGAAAAAAGTGGCTTCTGGAGGTGAATTATCACGAATTATGTTGGCTACGAAAGCGATTTTGGCTGAATATTCTAAATTACCAACCATTATTTTTGATGAAATTGATACGGGCGTTTCTGGCGAAGTGGCGAATCAAATGGGCGAGATTATGAAAAATATGAGTTTAAATATGCAGGTTTTTGCCATCACTCATTTGCCACAAATTGCAGCCAAAGGATTTTCTCATTTTAAAGTTTTGAAAACCACAAGTAACGAGCAAACTTATTCGGAATTGAAATTACTGTCAAATGAAGAGCGAGTTGTTGAAATAGCTCAAATGTTGTCGGGTTCGGTGCTTTCAGATTCGGCTATAAATCATGCAAAATCCTTGCTGAATTAAAGAATTCTCTTATATTTGTTACCTTAAAATATATAAAATAACTAGCTTAATTTCAATACTAATAAATATTTAAAAATGATTATAGAGCCAAGAATGCGAGGATTCATTTGTTTGACCGCACATCCAAAAGGTTGTGAACAAAATGTTGTCAATCAAATAGAATATGTAAAATCAAAAGGAACTATTGATGGACCAAAAAAAGTTTTAGTAATTGGTGCTTCAACAGGATTTGGATTGGCTTCAAGAATTACAAGTGCTTTTGGTTCTGGTGCTTCCACAATTGGTGTTTTCTTTGAAAAACCGCCAACAGAAGGAAAAACAGCGTCGCCGGGTTGGTATAATTCTGCCGCTTTTGAAAAACTTGCAAGCGCCTCTGGTTTATATGCAAAAAGTATTAATGGCGATGCTTTTTCGAACGAAATTAAAAAAGCAACTCTTGATTTGATTAAAAAAGATTTGGGTCAAATTGATTTGGTAATTTATAGTTTAGCTTCTCCTGTTCGCGTGCATCCTGTAACAGGCGTAATGCACCGTTCGGTTTTGAAACCTATTGGAAAAACATTTACAAATAAAACCGTAGATTTTCACTCAGGAACTGTTTCTGAAATTTCTATAGAACCTTGTAATGAAGAAGATATTGCCAATACGGTTGCCGTTATGGGCGGCGAAGATTGGGCTATGTGGATGAATGAATTGAAAAAAGCCAATTTGCTTTCGCAAGGCGCTACAACCGTTGCTTATTCTTATATTGGCCCCTCTTTAACCGAAGCAGTTTATCGCAAAGGAACCATTGGTCGTGCCAAAGATCACTTGGAAGCTACTGCGTTTTCTATTACCGAAAGTTTGTCTGATTTGCATGGAAAAGCATTTGTATCAGTTAATAAAGCACTTGTTACGCAAGCAAGTTCAGCAATTCCTGTAATACCGTTGTATATTTCATTGTTATATAAAATAATGAAAGAAGAAGGGATTCATGAAGGATGTATTGAGCAAATTCAACGACTTTATCAAGATAGACTTTATACTGGAAAAGAAATTCCAACCGATTCTGAAGGTCGAATTCGAATTGATGATTGGGAAATGCGTCCCGATGTTCAAGAAAAAGTGGCCAAACTTTGGGAAATAGCAACATCTGAAAACCTTGCTTCTATTGGTGATTTGGAAGGCTATAGAAAAGATTTTTACGCTTTATTTGGTTTTGATGTTGAAGGAGTTGATTATAATAAAGATACAAACGAAATGGTTCAAGTTTCAAGTATATTATAATTTTATTATTTCGTGAAATTGATTTATTACTAACGAATTGTAGTTTATTCGAGCGATTCAATAATAATTTCGCAAAAAAGCTATTTTTTTTAAACAAAACCCACTTTTTTATTGTGGGTTTTGTTGTTTCTATATATATTTGATTTTATAATAACAAAATAAATTGTAAGCTATGAAAAAAATTACTTTAATTGTTGCTTTATTTTTCTTGTTTTTTCAAGGAAAAGCACAAACATTATTAACCGAAAATTTTGACACCTCGTTGTCATGGACTACTGCTCATACAGTAGGGACTTCTACAAATCCAGGTTGGACAAGAGAAACAACAGGTTTCAGTCCTACTTGCGAACCTTTTTCAGGAGCTGGAATGGCACGATTTAATTCGTATTCTATTAACACTGGAAATTCATACGACTTAACTTCTCCAGCTATTGCATTTACTGGAGGGGATTATAGAGTGAAGTTCAAAATGTATCGCGATGATGCCTATTTGACAAATGTTGATAAAATAGATGTTTATTACAATACAACTCAAACATCGGTTGGAGGGACACTACTAGGTACAATATTTAGATCTAAAGATTTAGCGCCTTCAGAATCATCTAATGGATGGTATTCGTATTGGTTTACTTTGCCTGCTAATGTAACAGGAGATGGTTATATTTCTTTTTTAGCTTCATCTGATTATGGAACTAATATATTTATAGATCAAGTGGAAGTAGAAGTACTACCTTCATGTCTTGAGCCAAGTGTTTTAGTGACATCAAATATTACTGCTTCAAGTGTGGATGTTTCTTGGACAGAAAACGGGAATTCTTTATCTTGGTCTATAGAATATGGGCCTACGGGATTTACGCCTGGAGCAGGTACAACAGTAACCGCTAATACTTTTCCTTATACAATCACTGGATTATTGCCAGCAACTAGTTACGATTTTTATGTACAATCCAATTGTGGCGCTACATTGAGTGCATGGTCTGGGCCAAAAACTTGCGAAACAAATTGCGTTGCGGTTTCTAGTTTTTCTGAAAATTTTGACGCAGCTACAGATTTACCTATTTGTTGGAAGTCGTTAGGACCAAATTTTTCAGGTTATGCACAAGCATCATCAGGAGCTTCTAGTTTGCCAAATAATTTGTACTTATACGGTAGTTCTTTTTCAGGTCAAGGTTTGGTTGTAATACCACCTCTTAGTAATTTAGGAGCAGGTACCCATCGTCTTAAATTTAAAGCAAAAGCTAGCTCGCAATGGGATATTGGTGGAATTGTTGAAGTAGGTTATATAACCGATATAGCTGATTTAACAACGTTTATTTCGTTTCAAAGTTTTACAACAACTTCGGACATTGTATATGACAATATTGCTTTAGAATTAGGAACGGCTCCAGGCTCAAGTCAATTTCTTGCCTTTAGACATTCAGGTGATTACAATAGCATTGAAATTGATGATGTTATTTGGGAACCAATTCCAGCTTGTGGCGATGTAAATAGTTTGGCTACTATAATGACAACTACAACTTCTGCCCAAATTGCATGGTCAGGTTCAGGTTCTGAATCGGAATGGCAATATGTTTATGGTGCTTCTACAGTTACTGATCCTACTACATTAACAGCTTCAAATACTACATCTACGGATGCAACTATTTCAGGATTAACTCCAGCAACTACTTACAACTATTGGGTACGTTCTTATTGTGGAGAAGGTACGGAAGGTGCATGGATTGGACCATATTCATTTATTACACAATGTATTCCTTATTCTATTCCATCTGTTATGGAAGATTTTGAATCAACTTCAGGTACCAATTTACCTTTGTGTTGGTCTAACGAACTAGTAAGTGGTTCTAATAATTGGGAGTCAAGAACACCAATACAATGGGATAATATTTCAACAACACATTCTGGAACTAGAATAGTTTATAAAGGCTATGATGATTCGGATGCGTTGTTATATTCATTGCCTTTAGATTATAGCAATGTAACTGCTTCTACAAGAGTTAATGTGTTTTTGCACCGAAATTTATTTGCAGCTGCAACGGATAAATATGTTATTTACGCAAACACAGCCCCTTCTTTAACAGGTGCTGTTCAAATAGCGGAGATTTTTTCATTAGGAACAATTGCTCCAATTGTTAATGCAACTGGGTTTTATAATTATTTTGCAGATGTTCCAGATACTTTCCAAGGCCTATCACAAGTTTTTATTATTATAGAAGGAATTACTGCATCAAGTTGGAATTCTTACGATTTAGGTATTGAAGATTTCTTAGTGGAATATACTCCAACAACACCACCAACTTGTGCCACGGGAATAACTGCAACAATTGACACCACATGTGGAAATTTTGCTACACAAATAGATTGGCAAGCTCCAGAAGGTGCTGAAGGCTATAAAATTTCAATTGGTACTTCCCCAAATGCAAATGAACTTTTAGATAATCAAGATCTAGGAAGTGTTTTAACCTATTCTTTTTCTGGAAATTACAATTCAATTTACTACTACAAAGTGGTTCCTTACAACTCACTTGGTGACGCTTTAGGTTGTGTAAATGAAACATTTACAACTTCAGCAAACGGATGCTATTGTCCGTCTGTTCCTAATCCTAATTTTATGGATGGTAATGGTATAACAAATGTTCAATTAGGAAATTCAGATTTCCCTACTCCTGCAATTACTTATTATGATCATTCTGCCACTACGGTTGATTTACCTCAAGGAGTTAATGCTAATTTGCAGATTACTTTTGCAACAGGTTATACTTATGGCACTAATGTTTGGATTGATTTTGACAATAGTTATACTTTTGATGAAAGCGAATTAGTAATTTCAGCTACTTCACTAAACACAAATCCAACTACTTTGGATGCGTCATTTGTTATGTCTTCAACGGCTCCTTTAGGGGTCCATAAAATGCGTATCGGATCGGCAGATTCTGGGCAAGTTCCACCAGACCCTTGTTATACAGGAGCATATGGGGTAACTCTTGATTTTAACGTTAATGTTGTTGCGCCACCATCTTGTTTGCCAGTTAATGGTTTGGTTTCAAGTGCAGTTACTTCAAATTCAGCAACGGTTACTTGGTCAGCTACGAATCCTGCTCCAGGAATTGGGTATCAATATTATTTTTCTACAACGAATGCTGCTCCATCAGCAGCTACAACTCCATCAGGATCAGTTGCTGCCAATGTTAATACCGTTTCGTTATCAGTACTTTCTCCAGAAACAACTTATTATGTTTGGGTAAGATCGGTTTGTTCATCATCAGATAGTTCTACTTGGAATACAATAGGATTAGCATTTACAACTATGTGTGTTCCTGTGACAACTTTACCATGGACCGAAAATTTTGATTCAATGACCACAGGAACTAATTTATTTCCTGGCTGTTGGGCAAATTCAAATACACTTGGTAATTGGTCAATCTCAGATTTTCAAACCGCTAATAGCGGTATGAATTCATTGCGAAGATCTTGGAATACGGATGGTTGGGCATTTACTCCACCGGTTTCATTAACGGCTGGAAGTACGTATTCGTTTAGTTATTTTGTTATAACAAATGATACTACTGTCGGTTATGATGTAACAGTAGCCGCTGGATTGGGACAATCCGAGGCCAATATGACTGAAACTTTATCCACAGTTATAGGTTATCAAGGGCCAACATGGACTGAATTTACGTATGAATTTTCTCCAACAGTTTCCGGGGAGTACGCATTTGGACTCCATGTTGCTGCTGATTATGCGCCAAATGGAATTAATTTTGATGACTTTAAAATTGATACCGTTCTTGGAACATCAACTTTCAATGATCAAGCATTTAATTTTTATCCAAATCCAGTGAAAGATATTTTGAATTTAAATTATTCTAAAAACATTTCAAACCTTGCTGTTTATAATTTATTAGGACAACAAGTTGAAGTGAAACTAGTGAATTCAAATCAATCTCAAATTGATATGTCACATTTGGCAGTGGGAACCTATATGGTGAAAATTACTGCTAATGATCAAACAAAAACAATAAAAGTAATCAAACAATAAAAAGTAAAATTTCTTAAATTTTCAAAACCACCAACTAATTAGTTGGTGGTTTTTTTATTTTAAAAAGGTATCTTTGTTAAAACAAAAATAATTATAACCATTATTGTCAATGTATTTTTCTATAATAATCCCTGTTTATAATAGACCCGATGAAATTGAGGAACTATTAGAAAGTCTATCAAATTCTAGCTTTTCAGATAAATTTGAAATTGTTATTATCGAAGATGGATCCACAATTCCATGTGAATCAATTATTCAAAAATATAGTAAAACCCTTAACATTGCTTATTATTTAAAATACAATTCTGGACCAGGCGATTCTAGAAATTTTGGTATGAACCTTGCAAAAGGGGATTATTTTATCATTTTTGATTCGGATTGTATCATTCCAAAAAACTATTTATCCATTGTTGCAAATGAATTAAATCAGCATTATGTAGATTGTTTTGGCGGACCCGATAAAGCGTTAGATTCTTTTTCACCGATTCAGAAAGCCATTAATTTCGCAATGACTTCTGTTCTTACCACTGGTGGAATTCGCGGAGGTTCGGAAAAATTAAACAAATTTCAACCAAGAAGTTTTAATATGGGTTTGTCCAAAAAAGCTTTCGAAATGTCAAAAGGTTTTGGAAATATTCACCCCGGCGAAGATCCCGATTTGACCCTTCGACTATGGGATTTAGGATTTGAAACCAAACTTTTTCCCAACGCATTTGTGTATCATAAAAGACGAATTGATTGGGATAAATTTTCGCTTCAAGTTAATAAATTTGGAAAAGCTCGTCCAATTTTAAACAAATGGCATCCCAATTATCAAAAAACAACCTATTTTCTTCCTTCAGCTTTTTCAATCGGTTTTATTTTTTCGGTTGCCTTGTTGTTTTTTGTAATCGATTGGCCTTTGAAATTGTATTTCCTGTATTTTTTGATTGTTTTCATAACTTCATCTATTCAAAATAAAAGCATTATCGTTGGTTATTATTCAATAATTGCTGTTTGGAAACAATTTTTCGGATACGGATTTGGTTTTTTAGAATCGTTTATTAAAATCAATATTCTAAAGATGGAACCACAAAAAGCATTTCCAGAATTATTTTTTAAACTATGACCAAAATAATTGGATTAACAGGCGGAATTGGCAGCGGAAAAACCACCATAGCGAAACAGATTCAATCGCTCGGAATTCCAGTTTATATTGCTGATGAGGAAGCCAAAAAATTAATTGACACACCTGAAATAATTAAAAAAATACAAAACGAATTCGGCGAATTAGTTTTTGATAACAACCATTTAAATAAAGAAAAATTAGCAGAAATTGTTTTTAAATCCCCAGAAAAACTTACGCTTTTAAACCAAATTATTCATCCAGCGGTTCAATCTGATTTTACTAATTGGCTGCTACTTCATCAAAAATATCCAATTGTTTTTAAGGAAGCTGCAATATTATTTGAATCTGGAAGTTATAAAGATTGTGATCAAATTATTACGGTTGTCGCGCCATTAGAATCAAGAATTGAGCGGGTTATGAAAAGAGACGGTATTTCGCGTGACAAAGTTTTAGATCGAATTTCAAACCAATGGACGGACGAAATGAAAATTCAAAAAAGCAACTTTGTTATTGAAAATAGTACACAAGAAAACGCATTAAGTCAACTGCATGTAATTCTTCAAAAGCTATTGATTCAATAATTTTTTAGTCAGATGTTAATGTTTGGTTAATATATTAATACTATAAATGTTAAAATGTTAAATTTGTTGAAATGAACAAACTATTCTTCCGATTCTTAATAGTGCTTATGAGTTTGTCCTTAATAGGGATAATATTAGTACAAGTTTATTGGTTTAATACGTCTTTTCAGAATAATGATGAGCAATTCCGGTTTCATGTTCAGCAAGTTATCAGTAATGTTTCTGATAAATTAGAAAAAAAAGAAGCGCTCAATTTTTATGACAAATACAATCATTTTAAAGATAGCACTGGAAAAGCGCCACAGAAAAATGATATATTAGAATTTTATTATGTTCAAAAAAATTCTCGTACCAACGAAACAATAATCTATTCTAATAGTATTATTTCTGAAGATTACGGGATTTCCTCAACGTTCTTTGATAAGAAAAAAGACAGTGTTCGTTTGAAAAATTTTACTTCCAAAAGAACAACCGAAATTTATAACAATTCAAAAATTGATAACTCGACGTTTCAAAACAATTTGTCTCCGGATGTAAAAATTAAAAAATCCGGAAGTTTAGACATCTTGAACGATGCACAATATCAAATTTTCGCGAAAGATATTGCCTCGGCAATGCCAATTCAGGAAAGGGTTTCGAAAGAAACAATTGAAAAATTACTGAACAACGAATTGCATGATGTTGGAATTAAAACACCTTTTGAATTTGGAATTTATAGCAACGGATTGGCAACAAAAATCAAATCGGAACGATTCCACAATGATAAAGTATCAACTTATTCGATTCCTGTTTTTTTAGACAATGAAAGTAATACGAAATACCAATTATTAGTTGATTTTCCGCACAAGAAAAGATTTTTATTTTCGGAATTAATCGGTATTACTGTATTGTCAATAATTTTTACATTGATAATTGTAATTGCCTATTCAAGCGCATTGAATCAATTGGTTCGTCAACGTCAAATTTCTGAAATCAAAACCGATTTTATTAATAATATGACGCATGAATTCAAAACTCCAATTGCGACAATAAACTTAGCTTTGGATGCTATTAAAAATCCAAAAATTATTGACGATAAAGAAAAAGTACATCGGTATCTTCAAATGATACGTGACGAAAATAAACGAATGCACGCTCAAGTTGAAAATGTTTTACGTATATCCAAATTGGAAAAAAGGGAATTAGAAATTTCAAAAAAAACTTTTAGTATTCAAGATATTATAGAAGAAGCAATAGAACATGTTAATTTAATAATAGAAGATAGAAATGGAACAATAGACACACACTTCGAAGCCACAAGAAATACCGTTTTATTGAACGATATTCATTTTACAAATGTAATCGTGAATATATTGGATAACGCCATTAAATATTCGCCAAATGACCCAATAATTGATATTTATACCGAAAATGTTAAAGATTTTATCATTATCAAAATAAAAGATCAAGGAGCTGGAATGAGCAAAGTTGCTCAAAAAAGAATTTTTGAAAAATTTTATCGCGAACATACCGGCGATATTCATAACGTAAAAGGACATGGGCTAGGTTTAGCGTATGTTAAAAGAATCATAGAAGACCACAATGGTCAAATATTTGTAGAAAGCGAAAAAGGTAAAGGAAGTACCTTTATTTTGAAAATGCCACTAATTAATTAAAATTATGGAAACAGAAAACAAAAAAATCCTTTTAGTAGAAGATGACCAAAATTTTGGTTCTATCTTAAAAGATTATTTAATGCTAAATGATTTCGACGTCACACTAGCAAAAAACGGAATGGAAGGTTTTGAAAAATTCAAAAAAGATACCTACGATTTATGTATTTTGGATGTAATGATGCCTTATAAAGATGGTTATACATTGGCAAAAGAAATCAGAGAAAAAAATAAAGAAGTGCCAATTATTTTTCTAACCGCAAAATCTATGAAAGAGGATGTGTTGAAAGGATATAAAGTGGGCGCAGACGATTATCTCAATAAACCCTTTGATTCAGAAGTATTGCTTATGAAAATCAGAGCGATTATTCAAAGAAAATCTACGGATACGAAAGCTGATAACACTAAATTTGAATTCCAAATAGGAAAATTACATTTGAATTCTAAACTTCGATTTTTGACATTTGTTGGAGAAGAACCAATCAAGTTGTCGCCAAAAGAAAATGAATTACTGAAAATGCTAATTCTTCATGAAAATGATTTAATGCCGCGAGAATTGGCATTGACAAAAATTTGGAGAGACGATAATTATTTTACCTCCAGAAGTATGGATGTGTATATCGCGAAATTGAGAAAATACCTCAAAAAAGATGAAAACGTCGAAATTCTAAACATTCACGGAGAAGGATTTAGATTGGTTGTTAAAAATATAATTCCTGCATAAAACCACAAAAGGCCTCTAAAAGGGGCCTTTTTTATTTCCAATCAATAAGTAATGCAAAACAATTTCTGTCTTCTTTTGAAATACAAAAAACCGCAGCATTCAAGTCAATATTTCCAGTAATAATAACCGCATCATTTAGCGATAATTCTTTTAAGAAATTCATTTCAATACTATGAATTGGCGATTTCAACAGCTTGTTTTCTGGAATTAAATCCAAACACCATTCCAAATATTTCACATTATTGACATGATTTACAATGTCTAAATCAGACAAAACCACTATTTTTTCTGAAATTAAGTCACTTTCAAATGGGATGTTTATTTTCGAAAAACGGTTTTCAGTTGCTAATCTTTCGGGAAATATTTCAAAATGCGAGTAGGGTAAAGCCAATTTTTCTGGACGCCTGGTTTCGGTATTAAAAACTACCCAAAAAGTTTCGGAACCAGCAATTTTTTTTCCATTACAAAAAACTTCTATTGCCCTAACTGAGCGAGAATCTTCCAAGGAATTGATCCACGTTTTTACGGTAACAATCGATTTCCATTTTGGTAATTCGCTGATTTCTAATCGCATTCGGCTTAAAACCCAAGCTTGATGAAACGTTTGCATATCAGAAAAACTAATGCCTCCAACTTCTGAATGTGCCGCCGCCGTAAGTTGTAATAAATTACAAAGTTCGGTATATTTTAGATTCCCATTTGGGTCGCATTGGGTAAAATTAATTTCCCAATCTTTGCTAAAAACAGAGGTAAAGCTTGAAGAAATGGGCATTATTTATTATTTATTTTCGAAGTTATAAAAGCAATAATTTCCTCTTTATTTGTTAAAAAATCAAACCATTTTGTAGTTTCATTTCTTTTGAACCAAGTGAGTTGTCGTTTTGCAAATCTTCGCGTGTTTTTCTTGATTTCTTCAACAGCAAAATCTAAAGATGTTTTTCCTTCCAAATAATCGAATAATTCTCTGTAACCAACGGTTTGTAAAGCATTTAATTCTTTATTTGGAAATAAATTTTCGGTTTCTGCCAATAAACCTTCTTTCATCATAATGGTAACGCGCTGGTTGATTCGATCATAAATTATTGGTCGTTCCGCTTCCAATCCAATGAGAATTGGTGTGAAATTTCGCTGGTTTTTCTTTTGGTTTAAATAGGAAGAATAGGGCTTTCCGCTTCCAATTGATACTTCCAAAGCCCGCATCATTCGTTGTGGATTTTCTTTGGCTACAATTGAATAATAAATCGGGTCGTGAATTTCTAACTCCGTTTGTAAATAGGAAATTCCATTTTTTTCGTAATTGGATTTCACTTCTTCCCGAACGGATAATTCAATTTCTGGAAAATCATCCAATCCATTCAAAATGGTATTTAAATATAGTCCAGAACCTCCAACCAAAACGGCAAAATCATTAGTAAGAAACAATTCGTCTAATTTTGATAGCGCCTCTTTTTCAAAATCGCCAACGGTATAATTTTCGACAATCGATTTGTTTTGTATAAAATGATGCTTCGCCGAAGCCAATTCTTCCTGACTTGGAACCGCAGTTCCGATGGACATTTCTTTGAAAAATTGTCTCGAATCGCAGGAAATAATTTCGCATTCAAAATGATTGGCTATTTGAATACTCAATGCTGTTTTTCCGATGGCGGTTGGCCCTAAAATACAAATCAAAAACTTTGACATCTCTAGAATTTTCTAATTTTGACCGTTTTACTTCTTCTAATATGACTTTGAATAATGGTTTTTGTATCCCGATTATTTTGCATTGGAATTAGAATATTTTTTAGAATTTCGATGGTATTTATTTGAAAATTCAATTCATAAAAAGCATATCCTCTATAAATTCCATTTTCAATCAAAACAGCGCTTCGTTCACTTGTGGTTCTTCCTTTGTCAATAATTACCATATTTTCGCTTTCAAAAAGATGTTTTTGAACAAACGTAGTAACTCTTTCATTATATTCCAAAGGACTAATTTTTCCAATACAAGCGCCATCACATTCCTTTATTTTAAATTGAAAACATTCCTTCGATGTTTGATAAAGACCCGTAAATTTTTGACATAATTCATGTTCGGAAGTAATTCGAAACAAAGCATTTTTTCCCTCTTCCAAACTTGCGAACGCAATTATTTCTTTTTTTCGACCATCTGCTTTTTGCAATTTTAAATTCAAATAACCATTCGTATCCATTTCAGAATACAAAGCCCATTGAAAAATATTTTTTCGTTGCGCTCTGTTTAATTTTGGTTTGTTGATTTTTATTTCTTCGCTTTCTTTCAATAAGGCAATCAATTCGCTTCCAGTTTCTTCATATCCAACGCGATATACCATCGATTGGATTTTCTTACATTTTGTATTTGACCCCGTAAAATGTTGATTGATTCTCTTTTTAATATTGTTGCTTTTGCCAATATAAATCAGATTTCCGTCTTCATCATAAATATAATAAATGCCTGTTTTTGAAGGTAAACTTGTAATAATGTCTAATAATTTAGGCTCAATTCCTTTTTCAACTTCGGTTTTGATTAATTCATTTAGAATCTCCTTTTGAATGTCTTTTGCTAATAAAAGTTTAAAAAGTTTGACTGTTGCCATTGCGTCACCGCTAGCTCGATGTCGATCGGTCATTGGGATTCCTAAAGCTCGAACTAATTTTCCTAAACTGTGTGATTCTTGTTCGGGAAGTAATTTTTTAGATAATTCAACCGTACAAAGTGTTTTTACATTAAAATCATAGCCCAATCTTCTAAATTCTGTCCGAAGGATACGATAATCAAAAGAAGCATTATGGGCGACTAAAACGCAATCCGTTGTTATTTCAATAATGCGTTTGGCCACCTCAAAAAACTTTGGGGCAGATCGCAACATTGCATTATTTATTCCGGTAAGTTTTACTACAAAAGGTTGAATTGGAATTTCGGGATTTATCAAACTAATAAATTGATCCACAACTTCATAGCCATCAAATTTGTAGATTGCGATTTCGGTTATGCCTTCTTCATTAAATTGGCCACCAGTGGTTTCTATGTCGAGTATAGCGTACATTTTCAATATCAATTTCAAAAATCAATGGCAATTTCAATACCAAAACTAAACATCAATTTTAAAATTGAAAATTGTAATTGCCATTGTAATTGTTATTGAATTACTTTTTGTTGTTTATCATTTTTGATGCGATTGCAATAAGTTCTTCAACTTCATTCAAAAGCCATTTTCTTTCTTCAAAATCGCCAGTTTTTATATATTCGAGAACTTTTAATGTATTTCTCGACTCTTTTAACTCCTTTACGGATAAAGAAACTTTAAAAATAAAATCTTTATCAGTTATAGTTCCTTGTGCTTCGCCATAATTTAAGGAAGAACTTCCAGATGATCTAATGAGTTGATTTTTGTAATAATCGACTTCATAGGATTTTTCTAATTTTCTAACAAATAATATACATTCTCCAGCAAACCTTACTAAACAGTCTTCTAAATTGAATATTTTTTCAAAATTTGGTTCATTAACTTCCATTTCTTGTATTTTTTTGATTGGTGTGTATTTTTTTTAATTACTATTGCTATTTATAATGCCATTGTCATTACCATTGATATTGATATTGCAATTGATATTGCAATTGATATTGATATTGCCATTGCCATTGCCACTTCTGTTACCTTTTTAATCGCTTTTTGAAATTATTCGTTATCTTCCACCAAAGATACTACTTCCAATCCGAACCATCGAACTTCCGCATTCAATTGCGAGTTTATAATCGCCAGACATTCCCATGGATAGAATTGACAATTGACAATTAACAATTGAAATAGCTTTTTTTGAATCAAAAATAGATTTCAAAAGCAGGAATTCTTTCTTTATTTGGCTTTGATTATTGGTAAAAGTTGCCATTCCCATTAATCCCACAATTCTGATATTACTCATTGTTTTGAAGGAATCAGAATCTATTAAATGGTCTAATTCCTCTTCGTTTAAACCAAATTTAGTTTCTTCTTCGGCAATATGTATTTGAAGCAAACAATCAATTATTCGATTATTTTTTATAGCTTGTTTGTTGATTTCTTCTAATAATTTCAAGCTATCAACTCCGTGAATCAAACTCACATAAGGCGCCATGTATTTTACTTTGTTCGTTTGAATGTGACCAATCATGTGCCATTGAATGTCTTTGGGCATTGCTTCCCATTTTTCGGTCATTTCTTGGATTTTATTTTCACCAAAAATGCGTTGGTCAGCGTCATACGCTTCCATTAAATCGGAAATAGGTTTGGTTTTAGAAACCGCGACAAGGGTTACATTTTTCGGTAATTCGGACTTAATTTCGAATAGATTTTCTTTTATTGACATATAAATATTCAATTATGAAAGAAATTGTTTTGCGATTTTTTCTGCTTTTTTACTTTCGGAATAATCATAGAAACCTTCACCGGATTTCGCGCCTAATTTCCCAGCGCGAACCATATTAACTAAAAGTGGGCAAGGAGCGTATTTTGGGTTTTTGAAGCCATCATACATCACATTTAAAATAGCCAAACAAACATCAAGCCCAATAAAATCTGCTAATTGCAAAGGCCCCATTGGATGTCCCATTCCGAGTTTCATCACGGTGTCAATTTCATAAACACCAGCCACTTTATTGTATAATGTTTCAATCGCTTCATTAATCATTGGCATCAAAATTCTATTGGCAACAAATCCTGGATAATCATTCACTTCAACAGGCGTTTTGCCTAATTTCTCGGATAAATCCATAATGATTTTCGTAACTTCATCCGATGTGTTGTAGCCTCTAATTATTTCTACCAATTTCATAATGGGCACAGGATTCATAAAGTGCATTCCGATAACTCGTTCAGGATGAGCTACTACGGCGCCTATTTGTGTAATTGAAATGGAAGAAGTATTGGTTGCCAAAATTGTATTGTGGGAACAAACTTCATTCAGTTGTTTGAATATATTTAGTTTTAATTCTACATTTTCTGTTGCAGCCTCAACAACCAAATCAACCCCAACAACGCCATCTTTTAAGTCGGTATAGGTAATAATATTGGAAATTGTTTTGAATTTTTCCGCTTCAGAAATCGTTCCTTTTGCAACCATTCGTTCCAAATTGGCAGCTATTGTTGCCATTCCTTTATCCAATGATTTTTCAGAAACATCAATTAATTTTACAGAGAAACCACTTTGTGCAAAAGTATGCGCAATTCCATTTCCCATTGTTCCTGCTCCGATAACGGCTATTGTTTTCATAATTTTTTGATTTAATTTAATTGAAAGTTCAATGAAGAAAATTAGTTCTCCATCGAATCAATAATCATATAGGCCAAACGCAAAGCTTCGGTTCCATCTTGTAAAGTTACAACAGGATTTGTGTTATTAATTATTGCGTCTGCAAAAGAATCCAATTCGTCTAAAATAGCATTATTGGGGGCAACTTCCGGATTTGCAAAATAAATTTGCTTTTTGATTCCTTCGGCATTTTGTAATATCATATCAAAATCACCAGGAACTTCGGGCGCATTTTTCATTTTTACCACTTCACATTTTTTCTCAAGAAAATCAATAGAAATATAAGCATCTTTTTGGAAGAATCGAGATTTACGCATATTTTTTAAGGAAATTCTGCTAGCTGTTAAATTGGCAACGCATCCATTTTCAAATTCAATTCTAGCATTAGCTATATCCGGTGTTTCACTAATTACGGAAACGCCGCTGGCATGAACAATTTTTACTTTTGATTTAACCACGCTTAAAATAGCATCGATATCATGAATCATTAAATCCAAAACCACAGGCACATCGGTTCCTCGAGGATTAAATTCGGCCAATCGATGGGTTTCAATAAACATTGGGTTTTCAATCATATTTTTGGTCGCAATAAACGCCGGGTTAAATCGTTCCACATGACCCACTTGCCCTTTAACGTTATATTCATTGGCCAAAGCAATAATTTCTTCCGCTTCTTCAACAGTATTTGAAATAGGTTTTTCAATAAAAACATGTTTGCCTGATTTTATGGCTACACGCGCACATTTATAATGCGAAAGAGTTGGAGTTACAATATCGATTACATCAACCGCATGAATCAATTTGGCAATAGTTTCAAATTGTTTGTAACCAAATTCCGCTGCAATTTTGGCGCCGTTTTCTTGATTTTCATCATAAAAACCAACCAATTCAAACTTCTCCGATTGTTGTAATAATCGCAAGTGTATTTTTCCGAGGTGACCAGCACCCAAAACGCCTACTTTTAGCATAAAGTATATTTTTAACAAAAATAGAAATTAATTAATAATTGGTAATTGATAATTGGTAATTTGTTTTCTATTTTTACATAATTAAATAAAAACCCAAATTGAAAGATACTGCGAAACACCAAGGACTTAGAAATCAACTAGCCAAACTCCTCGAATCAAAAGGAATTACAGATAAAAATGTTTTGAATGCCATTGGTAAAATCCCAAGGCATCTTTTTTTGAATTCAAGTTTTGAAGATTATGCCTATCAAGATAAAGCATTTCCAATTGGATCAGGACAAACCATATCGCAGCCATATACGGTAGCGTTTCAAAGTCAACTTTTGGAAGTTAAAAAAGGACATAAAGTATTAGAAATTGGCACAGGAAGCGGTTATCAAACGGCAGTTTTGGTTGCAATGGGCGCAATGGTTTATTCCATTGAACGTCAAAATGAATTATTCAAAACAACTTCTTTGTTGTTGCCGAAGTTAGGCATACGAACCAAACATTTATCTTTTGGTGATGGATATAAAGGACTTCCAAACCACGCGCCATTTGACAGCATTATTGTTACAGCCGGAGCGCCAATTATCCCAAAACCATTAATGGCACAATTGAAAATTGGTGGAAGACTTGTAATTCCTGTTGGTGATGAAAACCAAATCATGACACTATTAATCCGAAAAAATGAAACGCAGTTCGAAAAACATGAATTTGGTGATTTTAAGTTTGTTCCTTTATTAGAAAATAAAAATTAATACCCAGTTAGAAAATCCAACCGGGTAGTATTTATTGACTGATAATGGAAATATAGCGTTCCAAGCTTTCTTTCTCAATTTGAGCAATGAAAACTAAAAAATCTTCTTTGTTTCCTTTGGTTTGAGCTGTTTCTAAAGCAGAATAATAAGCTATTCGATTATCATAATCACCTTTAATATTGGCAATAATATAGCCATGTTGTAATAAAACTAAATTCATTAGCAAACGAGAAGTTCTTCCGTTTCCATCAATAAATGGATGAATAGTAACCAATCTTTCATGGAGTTCTGCGGCCAAAACAATTGGATGCAATTGATTTTTATTTAAATCATACCAAATGAAAAAATCTTCCATTTCTTTGCCAATTAGATAAGGTTGCGGCGGCATGTGGCTGCTTCCTTTAATCATAACTTGAACTTTTCTATAACGACCCGCATCTTCTGGGTGAATTCCTCTCAGAATTAAATTATGAATGGATAATAATTCACGCTCATTTATTAGGCTGTTTTTCGCCATTAGTTGTTTAATGTAAGCAATGGCTTCTTGATGATTAATAGCTTCCAAATGCTCGCGCATGCTTTTTCCAGAAATAGTTAATCCTTCATTAATAACCAAATCGGTTTCGCGAAGCGTCATCGTATTTCCTTCAATTCGATTGCTTTCAAACGTATATTCGAGTTCCAAAGCTTGTGCAATTCTATAACTATCAAATTGTCTAAAATTGTTTAAAGTTGATCTTAAGGAATCAATTTCTTCTAATAACGTGGTCAAATTCTTTGAAAGCGTTTTTTTAGAAACGGAATAGCCTTTTTCAATTTCTTCGCGCACTTGATTAATCGCTATTAAAGCCAAATTTTCATCACGAATTTCATATAGAATTCGTTCTTTGATCCAGGCAATCATTAGAATTTCCAAATCAATCTCTAACTCAGAAGCTAATTTTATAACTTGTTCTTTTGTTGGTTTTCGGGTGCCGCTTTCGAATTTACTGATCAAAGCCTGATCAATCGATAACAATTGGGCTAATTCTCTAGTTTTTAGACCTTTTTTTTCTCTTGCGGTTTTTAATAAATTTTTCATAATACAGTTGTCTAATATTGTCTTGACAAATTTAGTCATATTTTTAAATAAAAAAAAACTTTTTCAGAAATTTTTCTTAATTCGGTCCAAATCGCGTTTGGTATCTTGTTCTTTCAAGGATTCCCTTTTATCAAAAGTCTTTTTTCCTTTGCAAAGTCCAATTTCAAGTTTGGCCATTCCTTTTTCATTCGTAAATAATTTTAGTGGAACAATGGTTAATCCTTTGGCTTGAACATTTCGGGCTAATCCTTTTAATTCACGTTTGTTTAGAAGTAATTTTCGTTCGCTTCTGGCTTTATGATTAAATTGATTTCCAAAAGCATATTCTTCAATGTAAGTATTGATTGCGAAGAGTTCGTTATTACTAAATTCGCAAAAACTCTCCGTAATATTTGCCTTTCCAAGTCGAATAGATTTTATTTCGGTTCCAGCCAAAACAATTCCAGCCGTGAATTTTTCGATAATTTCATAATCGAATTTGGCTCTTTTGTTAAGTATGTTGATTGTTTTTAGCATAGCTTTGCAAATGTAGCAACAAATCATCAAAGACCAATAATATATAATGAAATTGGCATAAAATTGAATCATGGAGAAACCAAAGTCAAAAGATCCACTTCACGGAATTACGCTTCAAAAAATAGTTGAAACTCTAGTCGATTATTATGGTTTTGATACTTTAGGTGAATTAATAAAAATAAAGTGTTTTACTGAAAACCCAAGTGTAAAATCAAGTTTGACCTTTCTAAGAAAAACCGATTGGGCTCGAAAAAAAGTCGAAGAATTGTATCTTATTACGTTGCCAAAATTATATAAATAGTATAGGATTACTTTTTAAAATTTCTTTTTAATATTGAATAAATTACGGTGTCCCAAAATTTTCCTTCATAGTGTTCGTTTTCAAGAATATGAGCTTCTTTTACAAAACCATTTTTTTGTAAAACCCTTTCTGATGCAAAGTTTTCGGGATCAATTACCGCTTCAATAGAATGCATTTGTAAATTCTCAAAACCATATTCTAGAACCAATTTAATAGCTTCGGTTACAATTCCTTGTCCGTTGTATTGTGGTAAAATCATATAACCAATTTCACAACGGTGGTTTTCAGGTTGAATTCTATAATGACCAATAATTCCAATTAATTTAGGTTTTCCTTTTAAAGTAATCGCCCAATTAATCCCCTCGTTTTTTTCAATTTTGTCATCAATCATTTTATAATGAGCCAAGGCTTCATCAGAAGTTGTAACCAATGGGCGAGGAATAAATTTCATAGTTTCAGGATTTCCTCTCAATTCAAGAATTTCAGGAACATCGTTTTGAGAAACCCTTCTCAATAATAGTCGATCAGTTTCTAGATTTTTAAAAGGGTGAAAATTAATTTCTAACATTTTTTTCGCATTTATAAAAGAGTAATTGAGTATTCTAATTCAAATATTTCGTTGGCTTCAATAATTTTGATTCCTTCTTTTTCCAAAATATTTCCAGAATTTGAAGTGGTATCAGCATATCCTTGCCATGGTTCTATACAAATGAACGGTGCTTTGGGTTTTGTCCAAATTCCTAATGATGGAAAACCGTCAAATCGAACACAAAGAAATGGTTTTTTGTTTTCTAATAATGTAATTTTTTTGGACTTAATTTTTTTAAAAACCAGCGCGTCTTTTTCAAATAAATCATAATGCAAAGTAACGTTATTTTCGTTTCGTGGAATCGAATTGGTGACATTTGAAAGCAAATCATTTTCCAATTCAAAACGAATTAATTCTTCCGAAAACTCAAAATCCAAAGAATAATTTTCAAATTGTCCGGACAAAGCAAAAGCTGGATGGGCGCCAATCGAAAACGGCATCGAAAATTGGTTTTTATTGATTACTTTAAAATTAATTATTAATGAATTGTCCGTTAATTCATATTCCAATAACAATTCAAATTCAAAGGGATAAACGTTTAATGTAGTTACGTTATTAACCAATGAAAATAAGGCTTTAGAATCTTTTTTTGCTATTAATTCAAAATCCATATCACGTGCAAATCCATGCCGATTTAGCGAATATTTTTTATCGTTATAAAAATATTCGTTATTTTTCAGTGTTCCAACAATTGGAAATAAAACAGGTGAATATTTGCCCCAAAACGCTGGATTTCCATTCCAAATAAATTCTTTTTCATCCTCATTTTTAAGCGATTGTAATTCCGCTCCTTTATGATTTATTTTTGCAATTAATTTATTTGATTTTAAAATTGTTGTCAATGTAATTTTGTATTTTTAACGCGTTATTTTTTTTTAGCTAATTAATAACATTATTTTCAATAACAAAAGAAATATAATGTAACAAATCAAGAGGTTAAAAGTCTTATTATTTTTTAAAAAACAAATTATGAAAAAACAATTATTAAAAGCCCTTTTCGCTCTAGCAATTATTTTTGGGAGCAGTTCTTTAAATGCGCAACAAGTTGCTCCGAGCAGTTCAACAAGCAATTACAGTTATCAAGAAGCATTTGCGCCTTTATTTTATTCAAGTAATGGAACAAGTACTCGATCAGCTAGCGGTCAGCCTGGTGAAAAATATTGGCAAAACCGTGCCGATTATCAATTAACTGCCAATTTGAATGAAAAAAACAATGAAATTTCAGGTTCTGCAGTTGTAACTTATACCAACAATAGTCCCGATAAAATTGGTTTTTTATGGATGAATGTGGATCAAAATTTATTCAAAACAGATTCACGTGGAAACGCGGTTATTCCGGTTTCTGGGAGTCGAAATGGTGCCGATGGAGAAATTTTTGACGGAGGTCATAAAATTAAATCAGTAAAAGCGATAGTTACCTCCAAAGGAAAATCAACCGAAAAAGAATTGAAATACGAAATAACAGACACAAGAATGAAAGTTATTTTACCTCAAGATTTAAATCCGAATGGCACTAGCGTAAAACTAAAAATTGAGTTTTCTTATATTTCTCCAAAATACGGTTCCGATCGAACAGGGGTTTTGGATACCAAAAACGGAAAAATTTTCACCATTGCCCAATGGTATCCAAGAATGTGTGTTTATGATGATGTAAGAGGTTGGAACACATTGCCTTATCAAGGTGCGGGTGAGTTTTATTTAGAATATGGTGATTTTGATGTAAATATCACCGCTCCTTCAAATCATGTGGTTGTTTGTTCTGGGGAATTAGTAAACCCGAATGAAGTTTATTCTTTAGCGCAACAAAAATTATGGTCTGCTGCTGCAAAAAGTGATAAAACAATTATAATCCGTTCTGGTGATGATGTGGCTAATGCGGTTTCAAAACCATTGGCAAAGCCAACATTAACATGGCATTTCAAAATTAAAAATTCTAGAGATGTTTCCTTTGCTTCTTCTGCGGCATTCATTATTGACGCAGCTAGAATTAATTTACCAAGCGGAAAAAAATCTCTTGCTATTTCAGCTTATCCAGTTGAAAGTGAAGGCGATTCAGCTTGGGGACGCTCTACAGAATACACTAAAGCTTCAATTGAAAATTATTCAAAAAGATGGTTTGAATATCCTTATCCAGCCGCAACAAATGTTGCAGGAAATGAAGGAGGAATGGAATATCCAGGAATTGTTTTCTGCGGATGGGAGTCAAAAGGAGAACAATTATGGGGCGTAACGGATCACGAATTTGGTCATATATGGTTTCCAATGATTGTGGGTTCAAACGAGCGTTTATTTGCTTGGATGGATGAAGGTTTTAATACCTTTATAAACTCTTTGAGTTCTGTGGATTTCAATAATGGCGAATATAAAAATCCTAATACGGATATGCACCAAATGGCGGAAGCGTTCACAAGACCATCAATTGAGCCAATAATGACTGCTCCTGATTGCTTTAAAGAAGCAAATATGGGAATGTTAGGGTATTACAAACCTTCATCTGGTTTAATAATGTTAAGAGAACAAATATTAGGAAAAGAACGATTTGATAACGCATTTAAAACTTATGTTGCTAGATGGGCATTTAAACACCCAACTCCTGATGATTTTTTCAGAACAATTGAAAATGTAGCTGGTGAAGATTTAAATTGGTTTTGGAGAGGTTGGTTCATTAATAATTGGCGTTTTGACCAAGGAATTACTAAAGTTAAATATGTAAAAAACGACCCAACAAAAGGAGTTGTTATTTCTATTGAAAATTTAGAAAAAATGCCGATGCCTGTAATAATGGATATCAAGTTTAAAAGCGGAAAAGTCAACCGTGTTAATTTGCCTGTTGAAATTTGGCAAAAAAATATAGGTTGGTCATTTAAATATGATTCTACCGAAGAAATTGATAACATCACTTTAGATCCTGATCATGTTTTTCCTGATGTAAATTCAACTAATAATGTTTGGAATGCTGCTAAAAGTGAACTTGAAAAAGATCTAATTCTGGATAGTTATTTAGGGAAGTTTTCAAGCAAAATAATTCCTATCGAAATTCAATTCATTGAAGAAACCGGGCAACTTATAATGAATTCTACCGGTCAACCAAAATTGCCACTGGAAATTGCTGGTAAAGATAAATTTGGATTTGAACAAGCGGGATTAGTGATTCAATTCAATGCTGATCAAAGTGAATTCAACCTTGAAATTAACGGACAAAGCTTTTTGTTTACCAGAAATAAATAACATTTAAACGTTTATATTTTTAAAAACATCAATTGAAAAATTGGTGTTTTTTTTATGCTTAAACTGGAATTTGTTGACTCAAACAATGCAAAGTTCCAAATCCCCAAATTAAATCGATGGCGCTGATTCCAATAATTTCTCTTTCTGGAAAACAATCTGCTAAAATATTCAGCGCAATTCGATCGTTCGGGTCATTAAATGTTGGAACCAAAACACATCTATTTATAATCAGGAAATTAGCGTAACTCGCAGGAATTCGAATGCCATCAAAATCTAGTTTTTTTGGCATTGGTAATGAAATTATTTTTGGCGATTTTCCATTTTCTAATTTGGAATCCTGCAAGATTTTTAAATTTTCTTGAAGCACCTTATAATTGGCATCTTTTTTATCCGATTCTACCACGGTTATTATGGTATCTTCATTTACAAACCGACATAAATCATCAATATGACCATGCGTATCATCGCCTTCGATTCCGTTTTTTACCCAAATTACATTCGAAACTCCCAAATATTCTTTAAAAATTGCTTCATAATCCGATTTTGAAAAAGTGGCATTTCGCACTTGAATTGTTGGATGCAATAAACATTCTTCGGAAGTTATCAAAGTCCCTTTTCCATTAACATCGATGGCGCCACCTTCCAGAATTACAGCTTTTCCTTTATACGTTGCTTGTGTGATTGGAATGTTTAAAAACTTCGAAATAATACTCGGAACCCACTTGTCTAATTGATAATTTTTATATTTTGCCCAACCATTGAAATTAAAATCAAGAGCTTCATTTTTAGTTCCATTTTTAACAATAATTGGCCCCGAATCACGCATCCAACTTCGATTTGTTTTGTGAATAATAAAAGAAATTGCGGTTAAATCAACATGAGCGGTAAAAAGCATTTGGCTCACTTTTTCTTGTAATTTGTCATCAGAAACGACTAAAAAAACTTTTTCATATTGGGATATCTTTTTTATGAATTCGACAAAAGCCCATTGAATTGCTTCATATTTTCCAGGCCAATCGTTCCCGTTATGAGGAAAACAAAGCAAAATTCCTTCTTGTTTTTCCCATTCGGCTGGAAATCTTCTATTGATTTCGGCTTCCATTATTCGATGGCTCTTTTAGTGATATCGCCAAAAGCATCAATTCTTCGATCTCTTAAAAACGGCCAATTTTGACGAACATTTTCTTGTAAATCCAAATCGACTTCGGCCATAATTATTTCTTCTTGATTGTGAGACGCTTGCGCTAAAATTTCGCCTTGCGGACCTGCAATAAAGGAGGAACCCCAAAACTGAATTCCAGCGGTATCGGGAAGGTATTTTTCCAAACCAATTCGGTTGGCCGCAGCAACGTAAACGCCATTTGCAACCGCGTGACCTTTCATCACATTCATCCATGCACCATGCTGGTTTTCGCCAAATTCTTCTTTTTCTTGTGGATGCCAACCAATGGCTGTTGGATAAAATAAAACTTCAGCACCTTGAAGGGCAGTCAAACGAGCGGCTTCTGGAAACCATTGGTCCCAACAAATTAAGGTTCCAATTTTTCCTTTTTGAGTAGTAAAGGATTTAAAGCCCAAATCACCAGGAGTAAAATAAAATTTTTCGTAGAAATGAGGGTCATCAGGAATGTGCATTTTGCGATATAATCCAGCTTCACTTCCGTCGGCATCAATAATATAGGCGCTATTGTGATAAATTCCAGCCATTCTTTTTTCGAAAAAAGGAACAATTATTACCACACCCAATTCTTTGGCTAAGGCGCTAAAAGCTTTAAATGACTTGCTATATAATGGTTCTGCATAGGCAAAATTTGCCACATCTTCGCTTTGACAAAAATAATGACTGCTGTATAATTCAGGAAGCGAAATAACTTCGGCGCCTTTATTTGCAGCATCTCTAACCCAAGTCAGACATTTTTTTAAATTATTTTCAGCATTGTCGTTAAGGTTCAATTGAACGACGGCTATTTTATATTTATTGGCCATTCCTAAAAAATTTAGATTGCAAAAATAGGTATTTTTATAAAGCGTTCCGAAAAAGTGAAATGGAAATGTAATTAAATAAGAATCCTCTTCAATTTTAAATCTTATTTGTGTTTTGCCATTGGTTTGTAAATTTATTTAAATTCATAAGATTAATATTTTAACTTTGATTTTTATTATTCATATTTTATTACAGTAGCAAAACCCCGATAAAAGGTCCCTAAAAATCTATAAAATGACACTATTTAATTCTATTTTTGGTAAAACAAATGATGAAGTCCAATCTTCCAAAATAAATTGGATTCCCTTGACCGAATTGCAACAACTTGACGAAACAAAATTAGTTTCGCTTGATAATTTAGTAGTTATTTTCAAACACAGCACCCGATGTAGTATCAGTAGAATGGCGTTAAAGCAATTTGAAAATGAGTATAATTTGGAAGATAAAGTAATGCTTTACTTTTTGGATTTGCTAAATTTTAGAAGTATTTCGAATGCCATTTCTGAAGAATTTCAAGTGGAACATCAATCGCCACAAATCATTGTTATTAAAAATGGAAAAGCCATATTTAATGCCTCTCATAGCGCTATTGATGCACTTCAATTAAAAACGTTTTTATAGAAAAAAAATAAGCCTAACTATTAATTAGGCTTACTTGTTGAAATATATTTACTTATCGTACAAAAGGTGGTAATAGTTTACTTGAAACTTCTCCAAAACCGATACGAACTTGGCTGTTTTTGCAATATCCTTTCATGATAACGGTATCAAAATCGTTGATAAATTTTCGTTCCGAACCATCCTTCAGTTTTATTGGATTTTTTCCACCCCATGTCAATTCTAGCATGGATCCAAAACTGTCTTCGGTTGGTCCAGAAATGGTTCCTGACCCCATCATGTCTCCAGAATTTACGCGACATCCATTGGAAGTATGGTGCGCTAATTGTTGGCTCATTGTCCAATATAAATACTTAAAATTAGATTGACTTACTATGGTTGGTAAACTATTTTCGGGCTGAATGGCCACTTCTAAATTGATATCAAAAGTGTGTTTTCCTTTTTGTTGCAAATAGGGAAGTGGTGTTGGTTCTTGTTTTGGACTTTTGGTTTTAAAGGGTTCCAAAGCGTCCATTGTAACAATCCAAGGAGATATTGAGGAGGCGAAATTTTTTGCCAAAAAGGGCCCAAGTGGAATATATTCCCATTTTTGAATATCGCGCGCACTCCAATCATTAAGTAATACCATTCCGAAAATATAATCTTCGGCTTCGTTTACCGGAATATTTTCGCCCATAATATTGACATCAGTTGTAATAAATGCCGTTTCTAATTCAAAATCTACTAATCGAGAAGGGCCAAAAACCGGCGTTGTTTCTCCATTTGGTAAAGTTTGACCCATCGGTCGATGAATTGGTATTCCCGAAGGAATAATTGTCGAACTTCTTCCGTGATATCCCACTGGAATGTGAAGCCAATTGGGCAACAAAGCATTTTCGGGATCGCGAAACATTTTGCCAACATTTGTAGCATGTTCTTTGCTAGAATAAAAATCGGTGTAATCTCCAATTAATACAGGAAGTTGCATTTCTACATCCTTCATGTTGAAAATTATTACTTTTTTATGTTTTGCGTTATCTCTTAATTCAGGATTTTCGGCATCAAAAATATCAGCAATTCGATTTCGAACCAAGCGCCAAGTTTTTTTCCCGTCTGAAATAAAGTCATTTAGAGTGTCTTGCATAAACATATCATCAGTCAATTCGATACCATTAAAGTAATCTAATTGTTGAAGCGCACCTAAATCTATCGCGAAATCGCCGATTCGAGTGCCAACCGTTACGACATTTTCTTTGGTTAAGAAAACCCCGAACGGAATGTTTTGAATTGGAAAATCACTTTCTGAAGCTACCTCTAGCCATGATTTTCTATTTGGATTATTTGCTGTTATAGGCATATCAATTGTTGATTTAATTGTTGAAAATTAAGTTATCAAATATAGTGGCAACATTCTTTTTAACAAACGATTTTTGTATTTTTGTACACAATTTAACGAAAAATTATCAAATGCAACACGACGAACAAATTTTTGACCTTATTCTTGAGGAACAAGACCGACAAATTCACGGATTGGAATTAATTGCTTCTGAAAACTTTGTAAGTGATCAGGTAATGGAAGCAGCCGGTTCGGTATTAACTAATAAATATGCAGAAGGCTATCCTGGCAAGCGATATTATGGCGGATGCGAGGTTGTCGATGTTATTGAACAAATAGCCATTGATAGAGCAAAATCGCTTTTTGGTGCCGAATATGCAAATGTGCAACCCCATTCTGGATCACAAGCGAATACAGCCGTATATCATGCTTGTTTAAAACCAGGAGATAAAATTTTAGGTTTCGATTTATCTCATGGGGGTCATTTAACACATGGTTCGCCCGTTAATTTTTCGGGAAGATTATATGTCCCTTCTTTTTATGGAGTAGAAAAAGAAACCGGTCGTTTTGATTATGATAAAATTCAAGAAATTGCTACCAAAGAGCAACCAAAATTAATCATAGCTGGTGCTTCTGCCTATTGTCGTGATATGGATTTTGAACGTTTTAGAAAAATTGCCGATAGCGTTGGTGCTATTCTTTTGGCCGATATTTCTCATCCTTCTGGATTAATTGCCAAAGGATTGATGAATGATCCAATTCCGCATTGTCATATTGTAACTACAACAACACATAAAACATTACGCGGACCTCGTGGTGGATTGATTTTGATGGGAAAAGATTTCGAGAACCCATTTGGATTAACAACACCAAAAGGAGAAATTAGAATGATGTCCAATTTATTGGATTTAGCTGTTTTTCCTGGGAATCAAGGTGGACCTTTGATGCACATTATTGCAGCAAAAGCAGTAGCCTTTGGCGAAGCATTAACCGATGAGTTTTTTCATTATTCGATGCAAGTACAAAAAAATGCCAAAGCAATGGCCGCGGCTTTTATGGCAAAAGGATATGACTTAATTTCTGGAGGAACCGATAATCATATGATGTTGATCGACCTTAGAAACAAAAACATTACTGGAAAAGAAGCCGAAAACGCATTGGTAAAAGCTGAAATTACGGTAAATAAAAACATGGTGCCGTTTGATGATAAATCACCATTTATTACTTCTGGAATTCGTATTGGAACACCAGCAATCACAACTCGCGGATTGGTGGAAGAAGACATGCAAACGATCGTTGACTTGATTGACAAAGTTTTGATGAATCATACCAATGAAGAAATTATAGAAGAAGTGGCCGATGCCGTAAACGAAATGATGGGCGAACGAGCCATTTTTGTATTTTAAATAAAACTAAATGTCCATATTACGACTTAAATTACCAACCGACCCGAGATGGGTGAATATTGTCGAAAAAAATATCGAGGAAATTCTTACCGATCACGCTTGGTGCGAACAAAAAGCGGCAACTAATGCCATCACAATTATCACCATAAATTCAGAATTTCCTGATTTGGTTACCGATATGTTGGCATTGGCTAAAGAAGAAATTGAGCATTTTCAAATGGTAAATGACATTATTCAAAAGCGCGGATTGGTTTTAGGTCGGGAACGAAAGGACGAATATGTGGGCGAATTAGCACAATACATGAAGAAAAGCAACAACGGAAGTCGCGTTTCTGGATTGGTTGAACGTTTGCTTTTTTCGGCCATGATTGAAGCCAGAAGTTGCGAACGTTTTAAAGTGCTATCCGAAAATATAAATGACAAAGAATTATCCGATTTTTATCGCGATTTGATGGAAAGCGAAGCGGGACATTACACCACTTTTATTACCTACGCTAGAAAATATGGTATTGGAATTGATGTCGAAAAACGCTGGAAAGAATGGCTCGAATTTGAAGCATCGGTAATTTCAAAATACGGAAAAAGCGAAACCGTTCATGGCTAATCTTCTGAAAAAATGATTTCAATCCGAAAAGCAACGACCGACGATGCCTTATTGATTCGAGAAATTGCTTATAAAACTTGGCCCGATACCTACAAAAATATAGTTTCTGAAATCCAATTGGAGTATATGCTCGAATTGTTTTATAATCAGAAGATTTTAATGGAAACGATTTCCAAGAAAAACCATTATTTTTTATTGGCTTTCGACCAAGAAATTTGCCAAGGTTTTGCCGCAATTGAACATCATTATTTGGGAAATGAAATTACCCGATTGAATAAATTATATGTTTTGCCAGAAGCCCAAGGAAAAGGAATCGGTAGAAAATTGATGGACGAAGTGACTGTTTTAGCCATAAAAAGAGCTTCAAGCGCAATAAATTTGAATGTAAATCGATTTAATAAAGCCCATTTTTTTTATTCAAAAATGGGTTTTTCTATTCTTAAAGAAGTCGATATCGAATTGGATTTTGGGTATTTAATGGAAGATTATATCATGGAAAAATACTTGTAGAAAAATCTTCAATAATTTTACAATTTTTCTTGTTAATTTCTCGCTACTTTTTTCAATATTTTCATAAAAAAACACTAAATTTATGCTACAAAATCTTGTAAATTAATTCAATTTCACAAATGAACATTTTAAAAATTAGCAGCTTGATTCTTGTTTTTACAAGCCTTTCTTGTTCCAATAAAGACGTAGGATTGAAACCTCAAATAGGTGATATTACCGAAAGTGTGTATGCTTCAGGAACTATTAAAGCAGAAGGACAATACACCGTTTTTTCAATGGTAAACGGGGTTTTAAAAAAGGTAAATGTGGTTCCGTTCCAACAAATTAATGATGGACAATTATTGTTTGAAATCGAAAGTGAAAAAGCCGAACTAAATACCGAAAACGCTCGTTTGGCTTATGAATTAAGCCAAGAAAGCAACCATTATATTAAAGATAAAATTGCCGAAATGGAGTTGAAAGTACAGGCGGCAAAAGACAAACTTGCCCTAGACGAATCCATTTATAACAGAAATAAAAACATCAAAAAGTTCAACATTATTTCGGATGTTGAGTTCGAAAAAGTGGAATTGGCTTTTAATAGTTCCAAACTCAACCTTCAAACCGCTCAAAAGCAATTGGATCAATTTAGAATTCAACTGAAAAACGATCAAACTAGGAATTCAAATAATTTAAAAATAAGTAAAGTTTCCCAAAATGATTATGCCGTAAAAAGTGCGATTTCTGGCCAATTATTTGATGTATTAATCAAAGAAGGAACGCTCGTAACGCCTCAAACGCCTCTTGCTATTGTTGGAAAAGCCGCTTCTTTTTTGTTAGAATTGGAAGTCGATGAAAACGATATGGTTCGTGTGGCAATGGGTCAAAAAGTTTTTATTACGATGGATAGTTATAAAAACCAGGTTTTTGAAGCCGTTGTTTCCAAAATTTACCCAATTATGGACCTACGTTCTCGAACATTTAAAATTGAAGCTCACTTTTTAATACCGCCCAAAAAACTATATCCAAATTTAACCGCAGAAGCCAATATTGTGATACAAACTAAGAAAAACGCTATTACAATTCCGAAATCCTATTTGATTAATGGCGAATATGTTTTGGTTAATAAAGATGAAAAACGCCAAGTTGTAACCGGTTTGAGCGATTATCAAAAGGTAGAAATTGTTTCAGGATTAAACCAAAACGAATCCATTTACCTTCCCGAATGAATTTTAAACTAATCTTAAATATTGCCATTCATTTGCTTCGAGCGCGTCTAAAACAATCTGTTGTTGCCGCTGTTGGTGTGACTTTTGGGATTGCAATGTTTATTTCGTTGGTTAGTTTTATGAACGGATTAAATGATTTATTGGACGGATTAATGCTCAATAGAACGCCGCATATTTTACTTTATAATGAAATTAAACCTTCTGAAAATCAGCCCATTTCATTGTCTGTTGCTTATCAAAAAAGCACACATTTTATTAGTTCCATAAAACCAAAAGACCGCGGAAAATCGATTTATAATTGTAAAATTATTATTCAAGATTTAAAAAAAGACAAACGGATTATTGATGTTGCCCCAAAAGTAACAACGCCCGTTTTATTCAACTCTGGAACCATCGAAATTTCGGGTGTAATTAATGGTATTGATGTTTTGGCAGAAGAAAAATTATTCAAAATTAGTGATTATATCGTTGACGGAAAAATTACCGATTTGCTTCAAAATAATAGTGTTATTATCGGAAAAGGATTGGCCGATAAAATGTTGCTTTCCAAAGGCGATATTATTAAAATTTCTACTTCAAAAGGGAATTTAGCCTCACTGAAAATTGTTGGAATTGTCGAAATAGGAATAGCCGATATCGATAATATTTCTAGTTACACGTCACTTTCCACCGCTCAAAAATTATTGGGGGAGCCCACAAATTATATTACCGATATTCAACTTAAACTTTTTGATATGGCTTCAGCGCCAATTCTGGCAAAAGAATTTCAAAACAAATACAACTTAGATTCTATTGATTATCAAACGGCTAACTCGCAATTTGAAACCGGAAGCTCCGTTCGAAGTATCATTTCATATTCGGTTGGAATTGTTTTGTTGATAGTGGCTGGTTTCGGTATTTATAACATTTTGAATATGATGATTTATGAAAAAATGGACAGTATTGCTATTCTTAAAGCAACTGGTTTTTCTGGCAATGACGTGAAATGGATTTTCTTATCGCTTTCGATGATTATCGGATTGGCGGGCGGAGTTTTTGGGTTGTTATTTGGGTTTATTTTCACTCATATTATTGATATAATTCCTTTTGAAACGGCTGCTTTACCAACAATTAAAACGTACCCAATTAGCTATAAAGTTATTTATTATGTAATTGGAATCGCTTTTGCGTTTTTTACTACAGCCATTGCGGGACTTTTTCCTGCGTTAAAAGCTAGCAAAATTGACCCCGTTGAAATTATTAGAGGAAAATAATATGAATAACAAAGTAATTGAAACCATCGGGTTGAGTAAATATTTTTACGACCCTATTAAATTTCAGGTGTTGAAAGAAATCAATATGAGTATTAATCATGGCGAATTTGTTTCAATAGTTGGAAAATCAGGTTGTGGAAAATCGACGTTATTGTATTTGCTTTCCACAATGGATACCGATTATGAGGGACAATTATTGATACACGACAAACTAGTTACGGGTCAAACGGATAAGGAATTAGCAAAAATTAGAAATGAAAATATTGGTTTTGTTTTTCAATTTCATTATTTGTTAAATGAATACAATGTGCTCAAAAACATCATGCTTCCAGGTTTAAAATTAGACAAATTAAATCCAGATGAAATTGAACATCGCGCTTATGGCCATTTGAAAACATTAGGAATGGAAGATCAAGCTTTGAAAATGCCAAATCAATTGAGCGGTGGTCAAAAACAACGCGTTGCCATTGCGCGTGCTTTAATTAACGACCCATTAATCATTATGGGCGATGAACCAACAGGAAATTTAGACCAAAAAAATAGCGACCTTGTTTTTGATATTTTTAGCGAATTGACGCAAGAACACAATCAAACCCTATTAATTGTGACGCATGATATTGATTTTGCTAATAAAACCAACAGAATTATCACCATGGAAGACGGACATATAATTTCCTAAGCGCTATTCTACAATGATTTGATGCTTATGCAACAATCCTTTTAGTCCTTCTAAAGAGAAAATTGCTTTTTGAAGTTTTGTTTTTTCGGGATCGATTGTAAAATTAAAACTAGTTCGAAAATTAGCTTTATTGGCGATGGCTTTATCAAATTCTGATTTATACAAATCGCAGCGGTCAAAGAGAACTTCGGTCAAATCGGTTTCCATAAAATCTACTGCAATTAAACTGCAATTTTTAAAAATGGTTTGTTTCATTTTTAATGCATAGAACTTCGAAAAATCAAGTTGGCACGTATCAAATGAAATGTCAAAAATCAATTTGTCGCACATCGAAAAATTGACTTCCTTAATTTTACAACGATTAAAAGCTACCGTTCGAAGGGCTACGTGGTTGATTTTGCTGCTATTGAAATTACAATTATTAAATACACAATCAATAAAAGTGACCCCTATAAAATTACAATTCGAAAAATCGCAACTATTAAAAACGCAACTTTCAAATTCTTTCAAATTCAGTTCGTTTTCAGAATAATTGAGGTTATTGTATTCGATATCAAGAAAATAGTCTTGCATTTTTTGGGCTTGGTTTGTATTTAAATGCAAAAACGCAATTATCGAATTCGTTGATAATTGCGTTTTTTGTGACCTTGACTGGATTCAAACCAGTAACCTCTTGAGCCGTAATCAAGTGCGCTATTCAGTTGCGCCACAAGGCCATTTTGTGGGTGCAAATATAAGGAAACTTAACATATTTGCAAGGAAAATTTAAAATAATAAACGATCAAATTACTTTGTTTCGCCTAAAGCTTGTTTGGTAACATAATAACGATAGGCTAAAATCGCCAATTGCCATTTTTTTGCCTCGCTAATGGATAATTGCTTTTTAGAAAAACTCGGCAAAACCACCTTGTTAATTTTTGCTAGAATTTTGAAGAATTTTCTAGTCATATTTTACATCTGGTTTGTTATTTGCAAGCGCAAAATTTCTAGATTTTTTCTCATAAGTCGCAAACGATTTGTCACTTGGATTTGTAATTACGGTTTTAATCGTAATTTTATCACCCAAATTAAATCCCTTTGAAACCATTTGATAATCCAAAAGAAATTCGCCAGAAAAGTAATTTCCTTCCGCATCTTTTTCTATAATTCCAGTATAAATTCCTTTTGACATATTTTTTTATTTAAAGCACAAAATTAATCAATTTTGTTGACCGATTTCAATTCTGTTTGCAATAGTTTTTCAATCCAAAGGCAACAAAGGCCGGCTAAAATACCAAAACTTCCCATAACGAACCAATTGGTTTGATAACCAAAATTGGCAATAATTTCCATTCCCATTTTGGAACTTACAATGTGCGCCAAACTAAAACTCATAGTATATAAAGCCATATAACGACCTTCATGCCCAATTTGCGCCCGACTTAAAGCAAACGAATTGGAAAACGGAAACGAAAACATTTCGCCAAACGAAACCAAAATCATACTAATAACGAGAATTCCCGCCCAAAAATTGATAATCAATCCGTAAAAACTAATGCCCATTATTAACGTTCCCCAAAGGATTATTTTTATTTTTTGTACTTTTTTACGTTCAAAATAACTGACAATTGGCATTTCGAGTGCGAAAATCAACAAGCCATTTAACGTCATTAATAAACCGGTTTGGAACTCAGACAAGCCAAATTGTTCATGATGATAAAGCGGTAACGCCGTAAATAATTGAAAAAATATCATCGCAGTTACAAAACTTACAAACAAGAAAATCCAGAAAATTTTGTCTTTAAAAACCGAAATAATTTCCTGGTTTGTAATACTTGAATTGTCTGTGTCGATTGGTTTCTTTTTTTCTTTTACTAATAAAGCAAAGATTAAAATAGCAAGAATACACGTAGAACCATCGACCCAAAAAAGCCCTTGATAACCAATATTCATAATAATCAAACCTCCCAAAGCGGGTCCGGCAGCAAATCCTAAATTCACGGCAAGTCTTACTAATGTTAAGGCTCGTGTACGATTTTCGGGTGTTGCATAAGCGCCAAGCGAAACAAACATGGCCGGACGAAACATATCGGCAAAAACCATAATTCCGAACATCGCAAAACAAAGTCCCCAAAAAGATGTAATATATTGAATAATAAAAAACCCTATTCCGCTGGTAAATAAACTAAAAATCATGATTTTATAAAAACCCACTTTATCGGTCAATTTTCCGCCCAACCAGGAACCTAACATCGATCCAAGTCCAAACGAAACCATAATCCAACCCACTTGGCTGTAGGAAAAATGTAAATCTTCTTTTAAATATTTGGACAAAAATGGCAAAACCATCGTTCCCGCGCGGTTGATGAATGTAATGATTGCTAGGATTTTGATTTCTCTCGAAAATCCTCTGAAATTATTGATATAGCGGAAAAAAGCGGTTTTTAGCATGTTTTGATTTCGAATTCACAAAGGTAGAAAACTTTGTGGGTTTGTCTCTTTGCGGCATTGCAACTTTTAAACTATTTTTGCACCATGAAATTTTTAAATCTTCATACGCATCATTATACAAACCAGTCCGATATTTTGGAATTGGTCAATCAATATCCGCATGAATTTAATGATTTGGTTCCAAATTATTCTATTGGAATTCATCCGTGGTATATTGTCGAAGACAGAATTGAGGCTGATTTTGAATTTTTAGAAAGTAAATTGACTGACGAAAAATGTCTCGCGATTGGCGAATGTGGATTGGACAAACGAATTGCCCTTTCGATGGATTTGCAACAAAATATTTTTGAAAAACATCTGGCTTTGGCCGAAAAATATCAAAAACCGGTCATTATTCATTGCGTTGCGGCCTTTCAAGAATTGATTGCCATTACGAAAAATAGAAAGGTTTCTGTTCCGATGATTGTGCATGGATTTTCTAAAAATGAATTAGTTGCAAAAGAATTACTAGCCAACGGATTCTATCTTTCTTTTGGGAAATGGTTAATTCTAAATCCAGAATTAGAAGTGGTTTTTCAATCGGTTCCAAACGAAAGATTTTTTTTAGAAACCGATACCATTACTGAAGAAATTCAAGAAGTTTATGCTTTGGCAGCAAAGTACAAAAACATAGAAATTAACTCATTAGAAGAAATAATTTTAAAAAATTACAATACAGTTTTCAATAAATAAAATCAATATAAAATGGCCGAATGGAAAGAAAGAGCGGAATTATTATTCAAGCCAGAAGGATTAGAAAAATTGCATAATGCCAATGTTTTGGTAGTTGGATTGGGCGGCGTAGGTTCTTTTGCTGCCGAATTTTTAGCCAGAGCTGGTGTTGGAAAAATGACAATTGTTGACGGCGATGTGGTCGATATTACCAACATTAACCGACAATTGCCCGCGCTACATTCCACCATTGGGCAACCCAAAGTTACCATTGTTGGCGATCGATTAATGGATGTAAACCCAGAATTGCAACTGACCCGAATTCAAGAATTTTTATCTCCTGAGCGCGCTTTCGAAATTATTTCCGACGAATATGATTATGTTTTAGATTGTATTGATAGCGTCACGCCAAAATTGAATTTGATTATCGCTTCCAAACGCAAGAAAGTCAAAATCATTTCGAGTATGGGAGCGGGAGGAAAAATGGAAGCCGCCAAAGTAAAAGTAGCCGATATTAGTAATACAGAAAACTGTTTTTTGGCCAAAGCCATTAAAAAAAGATTGAAAGAAGTTAAAATTGACAAAGGAATTAAAGTGGTTTTTTCTTCGGAAATTCAGGACGAAACCAGCTTAAAAACAACCGATGGAAAGAATTATAAAAAATCTTTTTATGGGACCAATAGTTATATGCCGGGTTTATTTGGGTTGTATGCAGCGGAAACCGTCATTCGATATTTACTAAAAAAATAATAACCAATAAGATGATACAAACCGTAATTTTTGACATGGATGGTGTAATTGTGGATACCGAACCCGTTCATCGACATGCTTATTTTCAACATTTTGAGGAATTAAATATTGAGGTTTCTGAGGAAATGTTTACGTCTTTTACGGGCAATTCAACTCGAAATGTGTTTCAAAAAGTAAAAGAAATTTTCGGAATATCGCATGAAGTAGAAGATTTGATTCAACGAAAAAGAACACTTTTTAATGATGCTTTTGACACCAAAGATGATTTGTATTTGTTAGAAGGGGTTGAAGATTTAATAAAAGAGTTACACCAAAAAGGCATGCAATTGATTTTGGCTTCTTCGGCCTCGAAAGTTACAATTGACCGCGTGTTTTCCCGATTCAATTTGCATTCTTATTTCACTCATATCGTAAGTGGCGAAGATTTTCCGAAATCAAAACCAGATCCTGAAATTTTTGATTTTGCCGCCTCGTTATCCATTGCGGCTAAAGAAAATTGTATTGTGATTGAAGACAGTACCAATGGCGTGAAAGCGGCAGTTTTGGCTGGAATTTATTGCATCGGTTACAACAGCGAACACTCCAAATTACAAGATTTGGCCGAAGCCAATTTTGTAATCAATCATTTCAAAGAGTTGAATTTTGAAGTAATTTCAATCCTTTAATTTTTTATCCAACGGCTTCTTTATACACTCGAAGGCATCTTTCTCGGGCAAATTTATGGTCAACAATGGGTTCTGGATACGAAAATTCTTGTAATTCTGGAATCCATTTTTTGATGTAAATTAAATCTTTGTCAAACTTCTTAATTTGCTCCGTGGGATTAAAAATTCTAAAATAAGGCGCCGCATCAACACCACATCCAGCTGCCCATTGCCAGTTTCCAACATTGCTAGATTGTTCATAATCTAATAATTTGGTAGCAAAATAAGTTTCGCCCCAACGCCAATCGATTAAAAGGTGTTTGCATAAAAAACTCGCCACAATCATCCGAACCCGATTGTGCATGTGTCCGGTCGCATTTAATTCGCGCATTCCTGCATCAACAAACGGATAACCTGTTTTACCTTCGCACCATTTTTGAAATTCGGACTCATTATTATTCCATTTAATGGCATCGTATTTTGGTCGGAAAGAACGGTCTTTGGAATAAGGAAAATGCCATAAAATTTGCATAAAAAATTCGCGCCAAATTAGTTCATTCCAAAACGTTTCATTGGTTTCTTGGATGGCTTTTGCCACCATTTTTCGGATACTTACTGAACCAAAACGAAGATGCGTTCCAAGCATTGAAGTTCCTTCTAAAGCAGGAAAATTGCGAGTATCTTCATAATTTTGAATTAATTTATCGGAATTATTAAAATGAGCAACTTTGATTTTTGATTGTTCGAAACCAATGTCATTTAAACTTAAAAAAGGGTAGGAGTGATACACCACATTTTCTAGAAATTTCTCCGATTCAAAGTGTATTAAAGGTGTTTTTTTGAAATTTTCTTTCCATTTTTTGGAATAAGGCGTAAAAACAACATAGGGAGTTTGGTCGTCTTTAACTACTTCGCTTTTTTCAAAAATCACTTGATCTTTGAAGGTTTTGAAACCAATGTTTTTGGTTGCTAAAAATGCCGAAATCGTTTCATCTCTTTTTCTGGCATACGGCTCGTAATCATGATTCGTGAAGATGTTTTCAATTTGATTTTCCTTGACTATTTTTTCAAAAATTTCTATTGGATTGCCATAAAAAACTGCTAGATTTCTTCCAACTTTTTGTAATTCAATATCAATTTTGTCCAGTAATTCATGAATGAAACTAACGCGTGCGTCCTGTTTTTCTAATTGATCCAAAATAGATTGATCAAAAATAAAAATAGGCAAAACCTCTTTTCCACTTGATAAAGCTTCCCAAAAGCCTTTGTTATCGTCAATCCGCAAATCGCGTCGAAACCAAAATACATTCATTAGGAAATGGTTTTATATTCGCCAAAAAGTTCGATAAGTTTGTTTTTTCGATACTCAAATATCTCATTTAACTTTGGTTTTACCAAAAACGGATGAACCATTTGTCCTAAAATTCCCATCGGAACTTTATAATCCACAATGTCTTCCATTTCTACGCCACCCGTAATTTCTTTGATAAAATGTTTATGGTGCCAAAGCGAATAAGGTCCAAAACGTTGTTCATCAACAAAATAATTTTGATTTTCAACATGGGTAATTTCCGTAACCCATTTGGTTGGAATTCCTAAAACGGGAGTTACAATATATTGAATAATTTGTCCCGCAAACATCGGTCGGTCATCGCCAGAAAGTGTTTTAAATCCCATGTAATCTGGCGTAATGGTTTTTAGATTTTTAGGGTTTGAAAGAAATTCCCAAGCTTCTCTTAAAGTGATTGGAAGATTTTGTTTTGTATGTAAAGTATAAATTTTCATTTTTTTTATTTGATACAAAAATACGATTGTTTATTCTTTTTTTTAATGTGTTAAACAGATTTATTTATTTTTAATCTAATAAAGTATAATTTACTACTTTTGAATTTGTAAATTTGAACCAAATAAATATATAAATTATGAAAAAAATAGTAGTTGCTCTTGCACTTTTTATGATTTCCATTGTTGGAAATTCACAAGTTAGAACGCCACAAGCGAGTCCGAAGACTCTCCTAAATCAATTAGTTGGTCTGACAGATGTTGAAATTGAATATTCTAGACCAAGTGCCAGAGGACGAATTGTTTTCGGGGAATTGGTTCCTTTTGGAAGATTATGGCGTACGGGTGCCAACGCCAATACCACGATTTCTTTCGGTGAAGATGTTGTTATTGACGGAAAAACATTAAAAAAGGGAAAATATGCT
>CAIMBK010000071.1 GCA_903839195.1 uncultured Bacteroidota bacterium
ACCTATTCCAACAGCATTGTCAAAAACAGTCCAAGTCGCTGGTATTCCAGATTCAAAATCTTCTGTCCATTGTGAATAAACTGAAAAAGTAACAAATAACGCTAAAATGAGTAAAGTAATTTTTTTCATGCTTTTGAATATTAGTAATTTATTGTGTGTAGTTTTGTTTAAGGAACTTCAAATTTAACAAAAATTAACAAATGTTATCAATTTTTTAAATATTTATTATACAATTTTTTTAAAATTGCTTAAAATATATATATGTTTATTAATGAAAATTATCAAAAACCATTTCTATGACATATGTCATATTTTAATTCTATTGAACCACCTAGTTTCGCCAATTAGGTTTAATAAAAAATGTATTAAATAATGCAACAAAATAGACACACTTTTCACATTCCTGTAATGGGATTGGCATATACAATTGACAGTCCAATTAAAGTAGCAAAATACGGAATCTCTTCCGTGGTTTCAATTACAGATGATGAATTAATTGAAAAAATGAGAGCCTTTTACAGTCAGAAATTCAGTTTTCCATACCTAGAAATTACTTCGAAAAGTCACGATTGTAGAGCAGAAAGAATAAAAAGTTATTTAAATTTAGTTGATGTGATTGTAAAATATAAATTTGAAAATTTTAAAATTGAATTATCCGAAAATAAGGTTTCACTTGAAAATTTTATCAGGATGTTACCGAATAAATCCGATTTAAAAAATGGATTGCAAAAATTGATCGACGAGGGAAATGCTGCAAAAGAAACCGTCAAAAAATATTTGTCGGAAGCAATGTCTCCCGGAGAAATTGATGTGAACATCATGACAAAGGTGGATAAAGATAATTTTATAAAACACGAGCAACTCCCAATTGAATTTAATGATGCGCATGCGGCACTTCGAGGATTTGCAAAAAGCGATTTATCTTCTTCTGTAGTATTATCAGCGGGAATGAATCCACGATTATACAGTTATTTCGAGAATTTTTCCGCCTTTTTTCCGGACATAAATTTGGAATTAAAAAAGAAAATAATTTTGAAGGTTAGCGATTTTAGATCGGCATTAATTCAAGGGAATTTTTTAGCCAAAAAAGGGCTTTGGGTTTCGGAATATCGAATTGAATCGGGATTAAATTGCGGCGGACATGCATTTGCAACAGATGGATTATTGCTAGGGCCAATTTTGGAAGAATTTAAATCAAAAAAAAATCAATTAATTCAATCGGCTCATGAATTATTGACAAAAGCATTGGAACTGAAAAACAAACCAATTCCAACTGAGCCATTATCCTTAAAAATTACTGCTCAAGGCGGGGTTGGAACTTCGGAGGAACATTTGTTTTTGTTAGATCATTACGAAATGGATTCTGTGGGTTGGGGATCGCCATTTTTGCTGGTTCCGGAAGCCACTTCAGTCGATATTGAAACCAGAAATTTATTGGCTAACGCCAAAGAAGATGATTTTTATTTGAGCGCTATTTCGCCTCTTGGAATTCCATTTAATACCGTGAAAGGAACCAGTAATGAAAAATGGAAACAAAAAAGAATTCATGAAAATAAAGCAGGAAGTTCCTGCCCGAAACGCTTATTAGCATTGAGCAAAGAATATGAAAATGAAGGGCTTTGTATGGCGTCAAAAAAGTATCAAGATATTAAATTGACCGAATTAGAAAGCATAAAAAACGACATGTCAATTGGTGAATTTAAGAAGCAAAAAGAGACCATCACTGAAAAATCATGCCTTTGTGTTGGGTTAGCAAATTCGGCTTATATGGAAAATGATATAGAAATTAAAGGCCAACAACAAGGAATTGTAATCTGTCCTGGACCTAATTTAGCCTATTTTGACAAAGTGGTTTCGTTAACTGAAATGGTTCAACATATATATGGAAATGCCAATTTAATTTCGGACAAAAACAGGCCAAATATGTTTGTCAAAGAATTAAAAATGTATGTTGATTATTTAAAAAATGAACTGGCTAATTGTTCAGAGACGATAACATCTGCTCAAATTAAAAAATGGCAAACTTTCAAAAACAATGTTTCAGTTGGAATTGAATATTATGAAAATTTGTTTCTAAATTCCACTTATTTTATAGAAACGCAAGCAATTATATTAGAACAATTAAATTATTATAAATCAGAATTAAATAGAGTAGAAATTCCTTAATTCATATCCTAAATCACCTAATAACAACCTTTATTGTTGCGCTATTTGCTATTTTTTCTTTTGTTAATGGCATTGAATACGGAAGTTTTGAAATTGTTTTTGAAGCATTTCTAAAATTTTGAATGTAATAATTTCCAATATATTGCTTTTCGTTCAAAAAGGATATCATTTCATCAAGTTCCTCTATTGAAATTAATTTTGAATGATAGGTTGTTCGAATTTCAAATTTTACTTTATTTTCAATTAGAATTGTAAGGGACCGCTCGAACTGCTTAAATAAGTTGGATTTTGTAATATCGCTGAAATTATTTTCGATCGCCTTAAAATCCAAAGCCACATAATCGATTTGTTTTTCTTGAACTAACGATGCTAAAACATCTGGATTGGATCCATTTGTATCAATTTTCACCAAAAAACCAAGCGCTTTCACAACTTTAATTTGATCCAATATGTTTTTATGAATTAAACATTCGCCACCGCTAAAAACCACAGCATCAAGAAGTCCGCGCCTTTTGTGTAAAAAAGAAATAATTTCAGCAAAGGTCATAGTTCCTTTTCCTAATACAATTTCAGGATTATAACAATACAAACAACGCATATTACAACCAACATACCAGAGTATACAAGCTGATTTTTCGGGATAATCTAAAAGTGAAAAAGGAGTAATTGTATAAATTGGGTTACCTAACACTCCTTAAAGCAAGTTCGTTGTTTATGTTCCCCTTTTTTACCAATATTAAAGCTTTCTACGGGGCGATGATATCCCATTACTCTTGTGTATACCAAACATTTTGATCGTAAATGAAGGTTTTGTTCTAAAATTGTGCTAGTTTCTGTTTTCATATTGGTTTTTGTGTTGGTTTTCAATTATTTCATTGTCGCATTTTGGGCAATATTCGTGTTCTCCATTTAAGTATCCATGAATAGGACAAACACTAAATACTGGTGTTACGGTTATATAAGGCAATTTAAATTTGGTCAAAACTGTTTTTACAAAATTCTTACAGGCTTCTGGCGAACTAATTCTTTCATTCATATACAAATGAAGTACTGTTCCTCCGGTATATTTGCACTGTAATTCATCTTGCATCAATAGTGCTTCAAATGGGTCTTGCGTATAATCGACAGGGATTTGAGAACTGTTGGTATAATAAATATTTTCATCCATTCCGGCCTGAAGAATGGAAGGAAAACGTTTCAAATCTTCTTTGGCAAATCGGTAAGTCGTTCCTTCGGCAGGGGTGGCTTCCAAATTATATAAATTGCCTGTTTCTTCTTGAAATTCTTTCATCCGATTTCGTATGTGATCTAATATTTCCATACAAAAATTGTATCCAAAAGCAGTGGTTATATCCTCTTCATCATTTGTGAAATTTCGAACCATTTCATTCATTCCATTTACGCCAATAGTTGAAAAGTGATTTCTAAAATGGGGTAAATATCTTTTGGTATACGGGTATAATCCGCTATCAAAACGATCTTGAATAAAGATGCGCTTTTTCTCTAAAGTAGCTTTTGAAAGTTCCATCAATTTATCCAATTGAATAAAAAGGGCTTCTTGATTGCCTTTAAATAAAAATCCTAAACGAGCCATATTAATGGTAACTACTCCGATACTTCCCGTCATTTCTGCACTTCCAAACAATCCGTTTCCACGTTTTAGTAATTCTCTCAAATCGAGTTGCAAGCGACAACACATACTCCGAACGGCATTTGGTTTATAGGCATTCGGATTTTCAATTCGGTGGCCTTCTTCATCTAAAATATATTGACTTCCAATAAAGTTTTGAAAATAAGACGAACCTATTTTAGCGGTATTTTCAAATAACAATTCCGTGTTCTCGCCATTCCAATCAAAATCTTCTGTAATATTTACGGTGGGTATTGGAAATGTAAAGGGCTGTCCGTTTGCATCTCCTTCTGTCATTACAGTATAATAGGCCTTATTGATCATGTTCATTTCTTTCTGAAAATGTTCGTAACGCATTTCGATTAAAGAAGAAACACCTCTTTCTTGACATCGATTTAATAATTCCATATCCTTACAATTCCCAAATAAATGTTGGTCTTTTTTGGTTGGAATTTGATCTTTTAAATCGGTTGGAACAACCCAATCTAAAGTGATGTTTGTAAATGGTGATTGTCCCCATCGTGCCGGTACATTCAAATTATAAACAAAACTTCTAACAGCTTTCAAAACCTCAACAAAACTTAAATTATCTTTAAAAACGTAGGGCGCCAAATAGGTGTCAAAGGAACTAAATGCCTGTGCGCCTGCCCATTCGCTTTGGAGAATTCCTAGAAAATTGGCCATTTGCCCTAATGCTTCTCTAAAATGCGAAGGTGCTTTGCTTTCAACTCGACCGCGAACGCCATTAAATCCATCATTCAACAAAACCCTAAGGCTCCAACCTGCACAATATCCTGTTAAACAATCCAAATCATGGATATGAATATCCCCATTTCGATGGGCATATCCTTCTATTTTAGTATATACTTTATCCAACCAATAATTGGCAATGATTTTTCCGGCTACATTATTAACTAATCCTGCATTTGAATAGGATGTATTTGCATTGGCATTAATTCGCCAATCGGTTTGTCCAATGTATTCTTCGATGGTTTGAGTAGAATCGACATAGGTTGTATCGTCATTCAAACCTTGAATATGTTCCCGTTGCAATTTTCTGGTATGCCGATAAAGCATAAACGAACGCATGACAAGAAAATAGGCCTTTTGAAATAATGTTTTTTCAATAATATCCTGAATTTCTTCAACTGCCCATGTATCTTTATGTTGCATTTGAGAAATTGTATTATTATATATTTCTTCATCAAATGTTACCGAAACACTGACAAAACTTTTTTCAATAGCATCCTTTATTTTATAACTTTCAAAAGGCTTATAATCGCCATTTCTTTTGATAACATATTTTTCCATATCAAAAAATAATTAATTAGAATAAAATTGTTTTTCCATATTTATTGCCTTAGGAAATAGAATATTGTTTTCTAAATGAATATGCTTGTGTAAATCTTGTTCAAATTCTAACAACATAGAATAGGTAACTTTGAAGGTGTTACAAGCATCATCTGGCGGGGTAAAATCATTTGTTAATAAGGCAATTTTAGAAAAAATAATTCCTTCCGATTCGTGTTCTTCTTGGAGCATTGCAATTGGATTTTCCACAGTTCCAAAATGAGGCTTGTCGATCAATTGATTGGATAAAACGGCTTGTTCCATCGCAATAATAAATGGAAACAAAATGATTTCCTCTTTTTTCATATGCATTATTAAATCGTTGGCGCTAATAGTAAACAGCGTTTTTATTTCAAATAATTCGGGATGTCGTTCGCCATGTACTTTACATAATTTATCTAAAAACGACATTAAAGTAGGTGTTTTTTCTTCAATAAACCGATGATGGGTTTCTAAAATATAATCTACTAATAAATTAGCCGACAAAAAGTTAAAATTAATATTGGAGTCATTATTGGAGTTCAGAATAAAAGATAAATCGTGTTCTAAAACGTCTTTACTAATTCCTTTTTTTTGACAGACCTCGTCGATGGTTTTATAGCCTTTACAACAAAAATCTATTTTATATTTAGAAAAAACCGCAGCGGTTCTAAAATCTTGGGCTACAAATTCACCTATTGTTTTGCTTTCAATTGCATTCATATAAAGTTGGATTAAATATTTAAATTAATAACATTAATTAGAGCCTAGTGGTAGTAATTTTTCTATCACTAAGAAGTAACTATTAATTTTATAAAATATTTATTATCAGAATTATAGAATTCGACCGCTTATATTTTATCTTTCAAATTTGCAATATAAAAAACACCTAAAAGATGATTATTATCATGTATTTAATAAATCGAAAAAGGATTATGTATTTTCATTTTTAAGTTTGAATTTAACGAATCCGCCTCGATTTTCATTTCTATTAATTGAATGCCTAATGATTAGAATCCCAATGGTAATCATGTTTTTCAATTCAACTAATTGCGTGCAAATTTGATAGCTTTCTTGTGTTGTTTCTAAATCCAACAACCATTTAATAAGTTGCGTTTCCGCTTGAAGTAATTCTGAATCATGCCTTATAATCCCAACGTTTTGACGCATCAATAATTGGACTTCTAATTTTAATTTATTCAAAAAATTGGCGTTAAATTTCGGTTTTGACTTATTATTAAATAATGGTTTTGTCTCTTGAAAAACTGTTTTTATAGTATTGAATTTGGATAAATAATTAAAAATTTGATCCGAATAAACCAGCGCCTCTAATAAGGAATTTGACGCTAACCGATTGGCTCCGTGCAAACCTGTTCGGGAACATTCGCCGCAAGCATACAAATTTTCGATAGAAGTTTTTCCATTTGTATCAACCGCAATTCCGCCACAAAGGTAATGTTGGGCTGGAATAACCGGAATCCAATCTTTTGAAATAGCAATTTTATTGCTTTTACATCGGTCATAAATCATTGGAAAATGCTTCTTAAATTTTTTTTCATCCAAATGCGTGCAATCCAAATAAACACAATTATCCCCAGACTTTTTTAATTCCAAATCAATACTTTGCGAAACGATATCTCTGGATGCTAATTCGCCTCTGGTGTCATATTTTTGCATGAAACGATTCCCGTTTTTAGTTTTTAAATAGGCCCCAAATCCTCGCACAGCTTCAGAAATTAGAAATTTAGATTCATATCCTTTTTCAAATAATGCCGTTGGATGAAACTGAATAAATTCCATGTCCATTAGTATTGCATTTGCCCTAAAAGCCATCGCAATTCCATCACCAGTAGCAATTATTGGATTTGTTGTATGTCCATAGACATGCCCGATTCCGCCAGTTGCCAAAAGTGTTATATCGGATAAAAAAGTTTGAATAGTATTTGTTTTTTGATTAAAAACCGAAGCGCCCAAACATCGGTTTTTTTCCATAATTAAATCCAAAGCCAAATGAAAATCCAAAATCGTAATGTTATCTATTTGATTTACTTGACGTAAAATAGCCCTTTCGATTTCTAAACCCGTTTGGTCTTTGTGGTGCACAACTCTGTTTTCGGAATGACCTCCTTCTTTTCCTAAATCAAATTCTCCGTTGGCAACTTTGTCAAAATTGGCGCCCCAATCAATTAATTCCTTTAATCTTTTGGGTCCTTCAGAAATAACCAATTCGACTACTTTTAGATCGCACAAACCATCCCCGCAAAGTATCGTGTCTTCAATGTGTTTTTGATAGGAATCCCCTTCGTCTAAAACTATTGCAACGCCTCCTTGTGCATATTTGGTGTTGGATTCAGATTCATTGGATTTAGTGATAATAGTTATGGATTTTTCGGGGAAATGATTGGCGATTTTTATAGCAAATGTCAATCCGGCAACACCTGAACCAATAATTAAATAATTAGTTTTTATCATTTTTTTGAAATTTCAAGCATGCGTTGTATTGGAAGTAGTGCTTTAATACGAATGTTTTCAAGAACATTAATTTCGGGATATTCATTTAACAAGCAATCATACACTTTTTGAAGTGTATTGAGTTTCATAAAACCACATTCGCTACAGGCGCAAGTATTATTTTCAAAAACTGGTGCTGGAAGTAGGGTTTTATTTGGCACTTCTAAATGCATTTTATGCAGAATTCCAGACTCTGTGGCAACAATAAATTTTTTGCTAGGATTTGTTTTCACGAAATTGATCATTCCAGAGGTAGATCCTATATAACTGGCTGTTTTTAAAATATGTGCTTCCGATTCTGGATGCGCAATAATTTTGGCATCTGGGTTTTTAAGATGCAATGAAATTAATTTGTCTAATGAAAAAGCTTCGTGAACCAAACAGGAACCATTCCAAAGAATCATTTTACGATTTGTTTTTTGATTAATGTAATTTCCTAAATTTCTATCGGGTGCAAAAAGGATTGGTTTTTCAATTGGAATCGATTCAACAATTTTGATAGCATTAGAAGAAGTACAAACAATATCGCTCATCGCCTTAATTTCGGCCGAACAATTTACGTAGGTTATAACAATGTGATTCGGGTGCTGTTCTATAAATTTTTTAAATAAATCTGGCGGACATGCATCGGCAAGAGAACATCCAGCATTCAAATCGGGTAGGATTACTTTTTTACTTGGATTTAAGATTTTGGCGGTTTCAGCCATAAAATACACCCCAGCAAATAGAATAATATCGGCAGTAGTTTTTTCGGCTTCTTGAGATAAACCCAAACTATCTCCAACAAAATCAGCAATTTCTTGAATGGCGGCATCTTGATAATAATGGGCTAAAAGTATCGCGTTTTTTTCTTTTTTTAATGCTAGAATTTTGGCTTTTAGAATTTCCATTATTAGTTTTTATTTAATTTAGTTTGGTAAAATACCCTTTTTTTAATTCATTAATTAACGGAATAATAATAAGGCAAAGTCCTATAAAAATTCCTATTCCAGAAAATAAGAACATGCAATAATAACCATACAAAGAAACCTGCATTTCAGCAAACGAAATGTCTTTTGTAAAATACATCCAATGACTTTTTTTAATTCCAGCCAATAGCAAACTTATCCAGAAAACAAAAAAAGAGACTTTGAAAATAGAAAATCCTATTTGTAATTGTCTGCTTTTACAGTCAAAATCGGGGTTGATTTTAGCGATAATATACAAGATTGAGGCTAATAATATTGTTGTGTTTATTCCGATTGTAGTTCCCATCGAATGAGCAACCGTTATAAGAGTTCCATGTGTAAATAAGTTTATTGCTGGAATAGAAAACAACAAGGCTAAAATTAAATTTAGAAATATCCAATAATCCGCCAGAACTAGAAATTTGTAAGAAAGAAAGTGGTTTGATTTACTATTTTCAGACAAACTATTTTTCCATTTATAAATGATATGAAACAAAATAATCCATTCGGTCATACTAATTGCATAGGCAAAATAGCGAATCCAAGGAGCTGTGGGAATAATATACACATGATGTGCCCAGCCAAACATTAAGTTAATCAACCCTAAAAAGTAAAAAAAGAAAGATTCTTTTTTGGTTCCAATGGAATTATCTTGACTAATTTTTGACATTAAAAAAAGTGCAGTTCCATAAACTAACATATTCCAAGAACCCACAAAAGAGCCTCCAGCTTTCCATTGAACGGCCAAATCTTTAATATAATTTTGTCTAAAAGACGGCATTAACCAAAAATAAGCCTCACATAAATGATAGGTCATAAATACAATTCCTGTGCCCCACATACAATAATAAACGGGCCATTGATAAGGTTTTTGAAAAACGGTTTTAAAATAATTAATTCCAAATAAAAACCATCCTATAAGAATTGGCAAAATTAATAAAGGAGGGAATTCCAAATATTCTCTGCCGCCCTTTATTCCAAAAAAATAACAGCCATAAATAAAAACCCCAGTAAATAGGAATATTGCAAAATGAATTTTTACTAGTTTTTTAGAAAACAAATGGAAAGAATGGGATATATAAAAATAAATTCCTCCCGAAGAAGAAAGGATAATCCAGGAAATTACGGAAGTTACATGAAGCGGTCTTAAACTATTGAAAGGAAGTGTTTCTTTAATAAATTCAGGAACTAGATATTGAAATCCAGATAAAACACCAAAAAACATTCCTAATAGTAACGCAATTAGCGCTATTGTTAAAAATAAAATAGCGGTTTTATTTTTCATTTTTAGTTTGTATTTCGACCCAACCATTTGGATGGATTGTAGCATTTCTATTAGGATAATACCCCGTTTGGTCAACTTCTTTTAAAAATACAATAAGTGCCCGTTTTTCGGATTTTGAGAAATGAAATTTAGGCATCGATTTTATTCCGCTGGTCAAAAAGGCATTGATGTAATTGGGCCCTTTGTTTGTATCTGAATAAATATTGGTTAAATCAGGGCCTAAATAGCCGCCCAAACCATACAATTGATGGCAATGAAAACAACTGTTTTGCTGCCAAATAGTTTCGCCAATAAGCGCTTCTTTGCTTAGATTATTTTGGCAATTATCAATATCATCTGAATAAATATTGCCATTATATATAATGAAAACAATTATTAAACTCAATAAAAATCCAATATAAAAATAATTATTGGGCGAATTATGCATATTAAAAACACTTTAAGAATGCAAAAGTATTTTAAATACTAAATTAATAGTATGATAAATATCAGGAAGTAGAAATAGTAGAAATCAATAAAATGGAATACTATTATTAATTTAGATGCCCATTAAAAAGCCAATTAGATTTTCTTTTTTGGTAAGTCCTAATTTTTTACGCAATCGGTATCTCGCGAGTTCAACGCCACCATTGGAAATATTCATTATTTCCGCAATTTCTTTCGTGGACATATTCATTAATAAATAGGTTGACAAATCCAATTCACGTGGCGAAATGGTTGGGAATTTTTCTTTTAATCGCTTAAGAAAATCAAAATGAACATTTTTGATATGCTTTTCTAAATCCTTCCAACTTTTGTCTGTATTTACTTCCTTTACGATACTTTTATTCAATTTTGAAAATTGATATTTAGTGGATTCATCAAAAGAATCGGCATTAATATCTTTCAATTTATGAATAATTCCGTTTAGGATTTTATTTTTCTTTACAACTTGCAGCGTATTATTAACCAGCTCTTTATCTTTAAGTAAAATTTTAATTTGAAGTTTATCATTTTTCAAACGTTCAATTTCTTTTTCCAACTCAAATTGCTCTTGTTTGATTTTAGATTCTTTTTCCAAATACAAACGGCGTTGTTCAATCGTTTCAATATATTTATTTTTTCGGATTTTTAGGCTAATTCGCTGACGTACAATTTTTATTGATATAAAAATTAATGCCAAATAAAACAAATAGGCCAAAAAATGCCGGTACCATGGAGGCGAAACTGTAAAACCAAGAAGGGATTGCTCCGAAATTACACCAAAACTATTTCTAACTTTTACCCGCATGATATAATCGCCTTCGTGTAAATTGGTGTATTCTTTAACAGGCGTTGTAGACCAATTACTCCAGCGATCATCAAAACCTTCAAGTTGATAGGAATAAACAACATTTTCAATGTTTTCAAAAGTTGGCGATGAAAAGGTAAATTTTACATGATTTGATGCGTATGGAATAGCAATTTTTTGAATTTGATTCTTTCCGTTTCCAAAGGATAATGTGTCATTAGAGAAGGTCAAACTTCGAATAAATACCTTTGGTTTATATATTGAATTTTGGAGTAACTTTGAGTCATAATGAGCCAGTCCATCCGTGAGACCAATAAAAATCGTATTTAAATCGATAGTGTTTACAGACTCATAATTGGAAACTAATTTTCCTGTAAAATTTGAAAATGGAGCTGAAATATTTCTGTAGCGACCGGAATTTTCTTTCATTAAAACTCCAATGGATTCGCCATAAAAATACCAAATATTGCCAAATTTATCTTCGTTTATGGTTTTGACAATTGGAATCTTTTGGAATAATTGATTCATTTTCTTTACTTCAAAAAACGAATCTTGTTCATTCAAATAGACAAAAAAGTGATTGTTAATTTGGAAATACACTTTGTTCTGAATGGTTTGAATACTTCCAATTCCTTTTAAATTATCTGAAATGTTTTTGTAATTTTTAATTGAATTAAAACGCGTTAAAGATCCATTTAATTCCATTCGAAAAACAAGTTCGTCCTTTTTGAACCATAAATAATGAGCATCCATTTCGAATTTATTCACGGATTTGGAATACCCTTCTATCTTATTTTTAAAGCGCCATTGTCCGTTCGTATTTTCAAAAACCGTAAATCCGTTATATCCAGAACCAATCAAAATGTTGGGATTATTGGGTTGTTTTTTGAAACCCCAACACCCTTTATTGTCAATAAATTGTATCGTTTGATCGGGTTTTATTAAAATAGACCCTTTATTATGAGCGCATACTAATTGGTTGTCAATAAGTTGAATGTTCCATGCTTGGCCGGTAGTTACTGGCAAAAGCCGAAAAGAATCATCCTTGAAATTCGCATCCCATTTATGATAAAAAACACCTTGATTCGTTGCAACATAAAGATTTCCGTAACAAACTACCGATGCGTAAACCGTGCTTATTTCGAAGCTTTCACCAAAAAAAGTAAAAGGTGAATTTTCATTAATAAAGGTAATTCCATTATCCAATCCGAGCCATAGATTTTTTTTGTTATCTACAAAAGAAGTTAGTACCGTATTGTTTTGTAAACCGTTTTTTCGATTAATATGCTGAATGATTTTGCCATTAAAATCACAAATTGCCAAACCATCTAAAACCGAATTAATCACAATAAACGAATCGTTGATTAAAGCCCCGCCCAAACAATTGTTTATCTTAACAAATTCATTTACTTCGGTATTCCAGGGAAGTATTTTTTCGTTTTCATAGAGAAAAATTCCTTTATCAATTGTGGCAATAAGTATACAATTATTTGGCAAACCAAACATTCCCCAAACTTCGGTATTGTTGACAATTTCGGTTCCAGAAAGTGGCAACAGCCGTCCGTTTGAATATTCCATCAACCCCTTTGAAACGTCTTGAAAGTAAAGTTTATTATTGACAATAAATGAAAACTGAAACCGTTTAGGTGGCTCAAAAGTTCGAATGGTATTGTTTTTATAAATATAGGTTTTCTCGAAAGTTTGAAAAAATACCTCATCATTAAAAATGTGAATTTTCCAGATAAAATCAATGATTTTGGAATCCTTTTTCTTGACCATATTAGATAAGGAAAAATAATTTAATTTTCCTTTTGACCCTATTTTAAAAAAACCAAATTCATTATAACCACCCACAAAAATTCGTCCACTTGGATCAATTTTTAAACTTCGGATTGCGGCAGAATTTGGAATAGTATATTTAGACCAAGAGGCGCCATCAAATTGATATAGTCCACTATTATTAGCAAAATACATATTTCCGTTTTGATCTTGGTCGATGTTCCAGTTTTGGGTTTCTCCTTTATACTCGGTTCTCTTGAAATTTCTAATTTCTGGAAAACCAAGACTTTTTACTTGAGATTCCATTAATTGAAACACAAAAAACAGGAAAAAAAACGTAATATATTCTTTAAGGAATTTCATAAAATATAATCTATAGATTGCTATAATTTAGTGCTAAAAACAACAAAACAATACTGAAAATAGATGTGATAAATCTAAAATCAATATCTTTTTTATAAATGTAGTGTTTGTTTTTGAATTATCACTTTTTTAAATTAGGTTTTTATATAATTAAATTACTCAATGTCAATACTATAAATATTTTTTGATGTGTTTTTGTAATATTAATAATTTGATTTTGATGTGTTTTTGTTAGGTATTAAAATTATTGTAATGAAAATTTCAATTGTAATATTGATTCAAATTAATAATTATTTAACAATTAAACTTACAAATTATGAAAACAAAATTACATTTGTTTATTGCTACTTTATTGTTTGGCTTCGGAATGAATGCCCAAACTGTAACTATTACAGGTACAGGAACTGGTGGTTGGACGCAACCTGGTGCAGTTTCATTAACTTCTACTGATGGAGTTGTTTTTACCGCAACTAACTTTGAAATCGTTAATGACGGTCAGTTAAAATTCTCTGAAAACGGGAGTTGGAATACTACTTACGGTAACGCAACAGCTCCTGGATTTCCAACCGGAACAGGTACACTTGCTGGTGCTGTTAACATCGTGGGAACTTTAGGTTTTTGGAATGTAACTTACAATTTTACTACTAAGGATTATGCATTTACACCGGGAGTAAATCCTAATGCAGTAATTAAAATTAATGGTGGTGGATTAGCTTCTGATGTTCAAATGTCAACATTAAATGGATCTGCTTACAATAAAAAAAGCGTGACTTTCCCTGGTGGAAATGCTAAATTTATTCAAGAAGGCTCATCTAATGAATGGGGTGGTGCTTTTCCTGATGGACCAGTTGTTTCTGGAGAATTAATTCCAGTACCAGCAGGAACTTTTAATGTGTATTTTACAAAAAACACTCAAACTGCACCAGCGGAATATATTTTTGAACCAACAGTTGTTAGTATGATTGGAAACTTCGTAGGAAGTGGTTGGGGAGCTGATATTGATTTCGAAACTACGGATAATGTCAATTTCACAAAAACGAATTACACATTTACTCCAAATGGAACTGATACTGTAATCCACATGAAAATTAGAGACAACCATGATTGGTCATTCCAATTTGGTGTTCCTGTATCAAATGTTTCTGCAACTTCAGGAACATTAATTACTACAAACGCACAAGATTTAACTTTGCCTCCAGGAATTTACAATGTAGCTTTTAATAGAAGTACATATGATTATAGTTTTACATTATTAGGTTCTAATCCGGTAATTAAATTAACCGGAACTGCAATTGGAGCAACAGATGTAAATATGATTACTACAGACGGAGAAGCTTATACTAAACAAAGTGTTGCCTGTGTAGTTGGAACTGCAAAATTTATTGAAGAAGGTACTTCAAATCAATGGTCAAGTGCTGGTTTCCCTGCAGGAACTGGAACTCAAGCTGGAACTCTTATTCCACTTACGGAAGCAGCTTTCAATGTTAGCTTTACAAAAAGTACTGGAGCATACAGCTTTGATCATGTAGCCGTTTCAATGGTTGGAGGTTTTAACAATTGGGGTGGTTCAGCTGATATCGATATGACATCTACAGATGGAATTTCTTTTGCAGCTAGCAATCAAGTGTTTGCAACAGCTACAGAATTAAAATTTAGAGACAACCACGATTGGGCAAACGCCTTTGGATCAACTGTTAATCCATCTGCATTTCCTTCAGGAACAGCAGGCGGAATTAATCAAAATATTGCTGTGCCAGCTGGTACATATAACATTACTTTTAACAGAAATACTTTGGCTTACAGTTTTGCTGACTTAGGTACAAGTAACTTTGCTTCTGCTAAGTTTAATGTTTATCCAAATCCAACAACAAACAATTGGAATTTTGTGTCTAACAACAACGCTCAAATAAACACAATTCAAATTGTGGATATGTTAGGAAAAGTTGTTTTGACTAAAAACGTTACTTCAAATGAAGTTACTGTGGATGCTTCCAATTTAAACACTGGAATCTACTTTGCAAGAATAGCTACTGCTACTGCAATTGAAACAGTGAAATTAGTGAAAAACTAAGACCTATTTTATAATTAGTCCCTTACATCCATAAGACGTAAGGGACTTTTTTTATTACAAAACAGATTAAATAAAAAACTGCATTTAGTTTCTATAAAGGCAAAACAATTTATTTAGAATCAAGAAATCTTAAATTCTTTCTGAACATTTTATTCAATAAAATTGTCCAAAAAAAATGAAGTAGCTCTTTTTATAAATAAATAAACCTAAAACTAAATAAAATCAATCCATTATGAAATTCAAAAATTATCTAGGATTACTATTTATATTCATTGTTTCGGCCATTAATGCACAAACAATAGAAATTAAAGGAACCGTTTCCGATTCTAAAACCAAAACGGGTATTCCAGGGGCGAACGTTAGTATAAAAAATTCTAAAAAAGGAGTTTCTTCCTCCTTGGATGGGAATTATACCATAAAAGCTAACCCAAACGATATTGTCGTTTTTTCTTCTATTGGATTCGCATCTCAAGAAGTTAAAGTAACCAAATCACAAACTTTAAACATGGTGCTTTCGGAAGAAACCAACAAATTGGAAGAAGTAGTAATCAACGTTGGTTACGGAACTCAAAAGAAAAAAAACATTACCAATGCCATTTCTACCGTTCGATCAGAAGCCTTTGACGACCGTCCATTGTATAATGTTGGTCAAGCGATACAAGGAAACGCCGCTGGGGTAAACGTAATTCAACCTTCCGGAAAACCTGGAGTTGGATTGGATATTAGAATTCGAGGGTTAAGTTCCATTTTCTCTGGAAACAATCCGATGTTTGTAATCGATGGCGTTCAAACCTATGATAGCAGCGGTATTAGCACCGATGATATTGTGGATATTCAAGTTTTAAAAGATGCAACCGCAACGGCAATTTACGGCGTTAATGGTAGCGCAGGGGTTATTATTATTACCACAAAAAGAGGAAAAGCGAATAAAAATACTTTCAGTTTTAGTTCCTATTTAGGAAGTTCTGAAATTGTTAAAAACATCGATATATTAAATCCAGATCAATACAAAACATTAATGACATCGGTTTCTTCTGGATATGTTGGATATATTAATGATGCAAAATATGCTGGAATCAATACCAATTGGCGCGATTTAGTATTTCAAACTGGAATAGACAAAAACTACGATTTTTCCTATTCAGGTGGAACAGAAGAAATTAAAACCTTTGCCTCTTTGGGTTATCAAGATACCAAAGGAATTGTTTCTCCTTCCAATTTTTCTAGATTATCTGGAAGATTGAATTTGGATGTAAATGCTTTGCCTTGGTTGAAAGCACATGCGAATATGAACCTAATTCGGACGGTTTTAAACAACACGAGCGACAACAATAGCGCCAATCAAGGAGGTGTTATTTTAAGCACGTTAACAACGCCGTCTTTCTTACCAGTTTATGCAGATGAACTTGTTGGTGGCGCTGTCGCAAATGGTCAATTACCAGGTCAGTTTGCGGCCAATCCAGTAGCTTCTTTAGAAAATCCAGTTTCTTTTCAAAGCCGACAAGAAGATAACAAAACCAATCGTTATTTAGCGAATATTGGTTTTGACGTAACCTTGGCTAAAAACTTAGTTTGGAAACCCTCCTCTACAGTAGATCATTATAAGAGTTTTTATCAATATTTTGTTGATAGTTATCGTTCCAATTACGGTCGTGGCGAAGCTACTAACCCAGCCAATACAAAAGGAATTGGGCGAGAACATACCGCAGTAAATGAAAATTGGAATTTAGAACATACCTTAAATTATGCCATAAAATCAGGAAATCATGACGTAAATTTAATGGTAGGAAGTAGCCTACAAAAACAACGTTACGACCAATTAAAAATTGAAGGTTCTGGTTTCGCAACTGATTTAAGACAATTGGACATTTCGCAAATGATGCTTATCAACAAACAAGCTTCGGATACGATAGCACGAGAAAAAAATTACATTTCCTATTTTGGTAGAGCCACCTATAATTATAAAGAAAAGTATATTTTGAATGCGGTATTTAGATCTAGTGGCGCATCACAATTAGCAAAACAACATAAATGGGGTTACTTTCCTGGTGTTTCTGCCGCATGGATTGTTTCAAACGAATCGTTCCTGAAAAACAGCAACTCTATTAGCGAGGTAAAACTAAGAGGTGGCTGGGGCCAATCGGGTAATATTTCTAGTGTAAGTGAATATTCTTCGTTTGCACTTTTAGGGGATGATCATGGCACGCTTCAAAATTATGTAAATTCAGATTTAACTTGGGAAACCACTTCTGATTTAAATGTTGGTTTGGATTTAGGCTTTTTAAATAATAGAATCAAAATAAACCTTGATGCCTTTCAAAAAACAACCTCAAATTTATTTAATGATATACGAATTTACGATATTCCTTATTTATATAATGGTGGGAAAATTGAAAACAAAGGTTTGGAATTGGCATTAAACACTACAAATTTTAAAGGCGAATTTAATTGGAATACCAATTTCAATATTTCGTTTATTGAAAATAAAGTATTGGAAATGGGAAAATATTCGGACGTAATCTACAAAGGTTATGCCAACGTAAACCGAATTGAAAAAGGCGTTTCATTGGGTAATTTTTATGGATATGTTGTCGATCAAGTGAATCCAAATACAGGTATTTTAGAATTCAAAGACCTCAATGGAGACGGACTAATCAAGCCTACGGACGATCAAACCGTAATTGGAAACGCAATGCCAAATTATACTTTTGGACTTACAAACACTTTTACCTACAAAGGATTCTCTCTAGATATATTAACAACCGGAAGTCAAGGAAATGACATATTCAACGCTTCTCGGATTGATTTAGAAGGAATGAAAGACAACAAAAATCAATCAACCGCGGTTTTGGATCGTTGGACCACCGTTGGACAAATAACCGACGTACCAAAAGCAGGCCCAAGTAACTTTCAAGGAATAGCTCCAACCGCAAATTCAACTCGTTGGATTGAAGACGGTTCCTATATTCGTATAAAAGCGGCCACCTTGGGCTACAATTTCAAGAAATTATTTTTAGGGCTAACTTCCTTAAAATTCTATGCCACAGGGCAAAATCTAATCACTTGGACAAAATATTCTGGATTTGACCCCGAAGTTAGTGCTTTTGGCGGAAATACAGGAACAGGACAAGGCATAGATTATGGAACCTATCCGCAAGTAAGAACCTTCATTTTCGGACTAAAAGCTGGATTTTAATTTTAACAAATAGAAATTATGAAAACATCAATTATATATAAAAAAATAGCATTTTTTGGGGTAATACTAGTTCTACTTTCTTCATGCAGCGATTTATTAAACACCGAACCAATTACGGATGAAATCAGTCCGCCGCAAGACGAACAACTAATTAAAACGGCAGCAGAGGCTGAATTAGCTATGAAATCTTGTTACTCATCCTTTGGAATTGAATATTGGCAATTTGACTATTTCTTTCTAGGCGATGCCGGTGCAGATGTTGCTTATGCTGGAGCCGATGGGGATGACTTTTTTCAAATTGACGAATACCGAACAATTACAACAAATTATGTCGTTGCAAGAGATTGGAATTGGCTAAATGATTTTGTGAAAAGATGTAATTTAGTAATAAATTATGTAAATACCGTGCCTGATTTACCTCAAGCAAGAAAAGACGAAATGATCGGCGAAGCGTCTCTAATAAGAGCCTTAACGCGATTTCAAGCCGTGCAAACTTGGGGCGATTTCCCTTTGGTAAACGCCACTGTGACTTCCATAAATAATGAAAATTTTGATGCTTTATATCCATCATTGTATCCGTCTAGAAAACCAGTTTCAGATGTTTATGCCGCTATTATTGCCGATTGCGAAGTGGCTTTAGAAAAATCACCCGCTTCAACGGCAGCGCCTTCAAGCAAGTTCAAAGTGAGCAAAGGAGCCGCAAATGCTTTATTAGCCAAAGTTTATGCCACTATGCCAAATCCAGATTGGGCAAAATGCATTCAATATTCTGACGCCGTAATTAATGGCGGCTATAGTTTAATGACAACTTTTGATCATTTGTTTGATAATGTTCATGAAGGAAATGCCGAAGCCATCTGGGAAATTAATGGCGATGGTCAAGGAGGCACCGTAAATGGGTGGTGTACTAATGTTTTCTTAGGAAATAACTGGAAAAAATTCAATACGCCTTCTCACACACTAAGTTTGGCTTTGGATACTAAAAGAAGAACGTCAACCATTAAAAAATTTCCAACCACTTTTGCTGATCCCTATTGGACAACTTTTACACAATTTCCAAATCCATGGAGAATGCGAGCCACGGATGGAACCCAAAATTTCTATATTTTCCGTCTTGCCGATATACTTTTATTAAAAGCAGAAGCATTGGCACACACCGGAAATTTAACAGGAGCTATGGCATTGGTAAATCAAGTTAGAACTCGAGTATTATTAGCAAATATTACGCCCGCTACATCCGAAAGTGATGCAATTGACAAAATTCTAAAAGAACGCTTTTTAGAATTAGCTTTCGAAGGACAACGATGGTTCGATTTGAAAAGAGAAGGAAAAACAGTGGAAGTTTTATCACAACAAAAATACCTTGTGTATGATCCAGTAACACAAACATCCAATCAAACATTAATGCCTTATATACCAAATTTAGATTCAAAAGACCTTTTGTTGCCCGTTCCACAAGCGGCGATAGATAATAATTCGAATTTATCTCAAAATCCTGGTTATTAATTTGCCAATACTAGAGAATTTATTTACCCTATATAACTTATTTAAGATAGTTTTTTTTTTAATTTGTTTGTTTTCTGTACCCTACTTCTGCTGGCTTTTCGGCAGAAGTAGATACAGAATTAATTTTAGTTTATGAAAAAGTTTTCGCTGCTAATCCTAGTGCTTTTGAGTGGCTTTGTTCATTCTCAAAATCTCAAAATGATGACCTACAACATCCGTCTTGACGTCGCTGTTGATGGCGAAAATAATTGGTCGCACCGGAAAGATTTTTTTACATCACAAATACAATTTTATGAACCCGATATTTTTGGCGTTCAAGAAGCCACTCCCAATCAGGTAATTGCTATTTCCAACGCCCTTTTACAATATGACAAAATTGGCATCGGAAGAGAAGGAGTTGGGAAAGGGGAATCTTCCAATATTTATTACAAAAAAGACCGTTTTATGGTCAAAAACGAAATTACTTTTTGGCTTTCAGAAACGCCAAACGAGATTTCAAAAGGCTGGGATGCGGCTTGCAATCGGGTGTGTACTTTTGGACTATTTGAAGATATAAAAACCAACAAAACGTTTTGGGTATTTAATACACATTTGGATCACATTGGCGAAATTGCTAAAACCAAAGGAATCGAGATGATTTTAAACAAAATTACTCAGGTTAATAAAGAGAATTTACCCGTTTTTTTTATGGGCGATTTTAACTCCCAACCCGAAGAAAATAGAATACTTGAATTGAAAAAAATCATGAATGACAGTCGGGAATTATCCATTGAAAAACCTTTTGGTCCAATTGGAACATTCAACAATTTTCAATACAACGAACCCGTTACAAAACGAATTGATTACATTTTTTTATCAAAAAATAATGGCTTTACAATTCAAAAATATGCTGTTTTAACTGACTCCAAAAACTTGCGATTTCCATCCGATCATTTTCCGGTTTTAATAGAAATTAGCATTAAATAAAATTATGAAAAATAGTATCCGAATTATGAAAGCATCTTTTTTATTTACATTGTTAGCCATTCAACTGAATTGTTCCTCTTCGAGTGATCCAATTACTCCTACTCCACCACCAGTAGTTACAAATGAAGTTGATTATTGGCTTTCAAAGGGCGACCAATCGGTTTTACTTCAAAAACAAACCAACGCGATGTTGTTCAAAACCGAAGCAAATTCGTATCAAAATATTGAAGTCGATGAAACACAAACGTTTCAAACCATTGACGGATTTGGTTATACATTAACTGGCGGAAGCGCCGAAGTAATCAACGGATTAGGTACCATAAAAAAGCAAGAATTACTTCAAGAACTTTTTGGAACATCGGTTAATTCAATTTCCATCAGTTATTTGCGAATTAGCATTGGCGCTTCCGATTTGAATGCAGCTCCGTTTTCATACAATGATTTACCGAGTGGTCAATCCGATGTAAGTCAATTGCTATTTAGTTTGGCTCCCGACATGTCGCAATTGATCCCGTTATTGAAAGAAATTGTGCTCATCAATCCAAATATAAAAATTGTAGCGGTGCCATGGTCCGCGCCATCGTGGATGAAAAATTTATATACCACAACTGGAAGTAGTTTAATTCCTGTTTATTATAGTTCGTATGCGCAATATTTTGTAAAATATATTCAAGCAATGCAAGCGGAAGGAATTACAATTGATGCCGTTTGTCCGCAAAACGAACCATTAAATGCTGGAAATAACCCAAGTATGTTGATGACCGCTGCGCAACAAATTAGTTTCGTAAAAAAACTTGGAGCAGCCTTTCAAACTGCTGGAATTTCGACTAAAATTATTATTTTTGACCATAATTGCGACACGCCTGAATATCCTACAACGGTTTTAGGAGACGCAACAGCCAATCCATTTATTGATGGTTCGGCTTTTCATTTGTATGGGGGAAATATTAGTGCATTAACAACCGTGCACAACGCATTTCCGACCAAAAATGTCTATTTCACAGAGCAATGGACTTCTTCGGATGGTGATTTTGGCGGTGATTTAAAATGGCACGTAAAAAATGTAATCATCGGTTCGATGCGAAATTGGAGTAAAAATGCACTAGAATGGAATTTGGCAAACAATGCGTCTTTTGGCCCGCATACATCTGGAGGATGTTCTCAATGCAAAGGAGCTTTGACTATTTCAAATGGTGAAATTGTGCGAAATGTAAGTTATTATATTGTGGCACATGCTTCAAAATTTGTTCCAACAGGTTCTGTGAGAATTGCAAGTAATATAAGTGGCAACTTAAACACGGTTGCTTTTAAAATCCCTTCGGGTAAAAAAGTTTTGTTAGTAGAAAATGACGGTGCAACTACCGAATTTTTCAATATAAAATATAATGGAAAATGGGTAACCTCTTCAATAGAAGCCGGAGCCGTTGGAACCTATATTTGGTAAATTAAAATACATATTTCGTAATGAAAAAAATAGCTTTATCGGCAATATTATTTGCCTCTTTTTTAAGTTTTGCACAAACAAAAATAGCTCCAAAATCATTTTCCGCAAAAGGGAAAACAATTGCCGTTTATACCTCCGCAGATAGTACCGATTTTAGAATTTCAAATACAGATAATCTCACTTTTTATGAATTAAAACAACCTCTAGAAACACAACTTTGTGTTTTCGTAAACCCAAATAAAACCTTTCAAACTTTTCTGGGAATAGGAGGAGCAATTACCGATGCAAGCGCTGAAGTATTTGCAAAATTATCAAAAGAAAAACAACAAGAATTTCTTGAAGCCTATTACAGCAAAGACAAAGGAATCGGGTATTCATTGATTAGAACCAATATTCATAGCTGTGATTTTAGTTCCGAAAGTTATACGTATGTCAATGAAGGCGATGCCGATTTAAAGTCATTTACAATCGAACACGACAAAAAATTTCGTATTCCAATGATTAAAAAAGCGACCGAAATGGCAGGCGGAAAAATAAATTTATATGTTTCACCGTGGAGTCCACCTGCGTTTATGAAAGACAACAACAACATGCTTCGTGGCGGCAAATTATTACCAAAATTCAATCAATCGTGGGCGAATTATTTTGTAAAATTTATTAAAAGTTACGAAAAAGAAGGAATGCCGGTTTGGGGATTAACCATTCAAAATGAGCCAATGGCGACTCAAAAATGGGAATCTTGTATATTTTCTGCCGAAGAAGAGCGTGATTTTTTAAAAAACTACTTAGGTCCAACATTAAAAAAAGAAGGTCTTGGCGATAAAAAAATTACGGTTTGGGACCATAATCGGGACTTGATTTCACAAAGAGCCAGCACAATTCTTGATGATGCGGAAGCCAATAAATATGTTTGGGGAATAGGCTTTCATTGGTATGAATCTTGGAGTGGCGGTGAACCAATGTTTGAAAATATAGGAAAAGTACACGAAATGTACCCATCTAAAAATTTACTATTTACGGAAGGTTGTAACGAACGATTCGATGCTTCCAACTACCAACTTTGGAAAAACGGAGAACGTTACGGCCGTTCAATGATAAATGATTTCAACAACGGAACCGTTGGATGGACGGATTGGAATATTCTTTTGGATGAAAATGGCGGTCCAAACCACGTGGGGAATTTTTGTTTTGCACCCATTCACGCGGATTTAAAATCAGGCGAATTAATCTATACGCCTTCGTATTATTATATTGGACATTTCTCAAAATTTATTGGAAATGAAGCAAAACGAATTAGTAGTGTTGCAAGTAGAAGCCAAATATTGACGACTTCCTTCTTAAATAAAGACGGAAAAATTGTTACTGTTGTAATGAATCAAAGCGATAAAAAATTGGTTTACAATTTATGTATTGGAACACAATTTTCAGAAATTACCATCGCAGCGCATGCCATTCAAACTTTAGTTTATTAGAAGCCGCTGTATTTATTATGCATTAAAGATTTTTCTATTTGTTTTTCCAAAATTGATTTGACTGGATAGCACTTGAATCCGTTTTACTTTTTTTATAATACTATTCTTCAATTTGTTTGAAATTGTAAAATTCAAATTATCCCCTGAATCTAAATTTATGATTAGCCAATTTTTTTGCATTTTTAATAACACTAAATAGCTTGCAATGGATAAAACAGAAACCACAACAATCAAATCAATCTGTAATTTTAAAAATAATAAGTAAATCAAAAACAATATTACAGCAAGTGAAAATAATATAACCAACCATTTTGTTTTATTGTTTTTGATAAAAATGGTTTCCAATTCATCAATATTGAATTCTTTTTTTAGGCCATTTTTTTCGTAAATAGAAAAAATTCTTCCTTCAATGCTAATTTTGGTAATAATTGTCGATTGTTCCATGGATTATATTCGCTTTAATTCGGTGTTAAAAATTGTTTTATATTATCTCTTCTTCTTCTTGAAACTGATAAACATGTGCCGTCTACCAATTCAACTTTATAACTTTCATGTTTAGAAATTTTAGATAAAAAATTAGTATTTATTAGATGTGAATGGTGAATTCTAACAAAATTTATTTCCTTTAGTAGCTTTTCATATTTTCCAAGCGCAATATTTGAAGTCCAAACTAATGAATTGGTTAGGTGAAAAACAGTATATTTTCCTTTAGCAAGACAATAAATAATATCACTTTTTTTAATAAATACGACTTCATTTGATGAATTAATTTTTATTAAATTATTGGCTTTTCGATAACGAGTAGTTGTTGGACAAATCGTTTTTGAATCATTATTTTCTGATGTAATATATTTAAATTCATTATAAAAAATTAAACCAATTGATTGATTTATTGTAATAATAAATCGCTTTAAAATAATTGGTTTAATAATAATTTCATAACTCGTTTTAATTGCTCTTGGAACAAAAGCATCAATATTGGCTAAAAAAATAATTTGATTTTTTCGTAAGCCCGTATTTTTTATGAAATTTTTTATAACATCACTATTTGCATCAACATCAATAAGCACAATATCCGGAATTGTTTTGGTAGATAAAAAATTTGATAATTCAATAGGTTTTATAATTTCATAAGATTCAATCTGTGGGAAATAATCAATTAAGGTTTGATTAATTTCCTTAACATCCTCTTGATTTTCATCGATTATTAATAGTTTTAATTTTCGCATAATACGATTAATTGGCTTATATTTTAGTTTAAAAAGTGCTTGTATTCTTTAGTAATGTTTCGGTAAAATTATATAAAAAACCCAAAGTCAATTCATCTAAAAGGATAAATTTCAACGATTATTTGTATATTTTAATGTAGATTAAAAAAAATATTCAAAAACAACCAACCATTTTCTGTTTATTGAATAAAAATTAACAATCGTTTATCTGATTATCGCCCTATATTTGTGGGCGATTTTTTTATTTTGACAACAAAATTTACTTTTAAAACATACTATTCCGTTGCAGCAATTCCAATTTCTTGGGATACGTTGTCTGTGAAAAATAGTTTCTTGAAGCGGGATTATCTAAAAGCGCTCGAATTGGCTTCGCCGGATAATATGGTGTGTAATTATATTGGTTTGTTTCAAGAAAATGAATTGGTTGGAATTGCCATTTCGCAATTTATCGATTTAAGCAAAGTGAGTTCCTTTGGCGAAAGAGACCATTGCGTCAAAACGGCTATTCGCGATTTTGCTTTTAAAAAATTCAGTTCAAAAGTATTGCTCATTGGTAATAATATGCTAACGGGACAACACGCTTTTTGCTTCAGCCCAGATTTACCTTACAGCGTCGGTCTTGAACTTTTAAAGAACGCAATAAGCAGTATTGAAAAAGACTATTCGAAGAAAAAAACCCGGATTCATTTAACCATTTTCAAGGATTTTTCTGCAAATGAAGTGCCCAATTTTGCTATTCCGGCGTTTAATTCTTTTTTCAACTTTACGACGCAACCCAACATGCTTTTTATAATTAAAGAAAATTGGAAAAATTTTGATGATTATGTCCTCGATTTAAATAAAAAATACCGCGACCAATTTAAAAGAGCGCGAAAAAAATCGGAAGGAATTACCAAGAGAAAATTAACCGTTAATGAACTAATTCATTACAAAAATAGAATTCATGAATTGTATATGAATGTTGCCAAAAACGCGCCTTTCAACACCTTTTATTTGCCTGAAAATCATTTTGAAACTTTTAAAATGGCTTTAAAAGATGAATTTCTTTTTTATGGTTATTTCAACGGTGAAACGCTAATCGGATTTAATACTTTGGTTAAAAATGGGTCCGATATTGACACCTACTTTTTAGGGTATGATGAAAAATGCCAACGCGAAAAAATGCTGTATCTAAATATGTTATATGACATGATTGGCTATTCGATAAATAAAGGGTATTCCCGAATCGTATTTGCGCGAACCGCACTGGAAATAAAAAGTTCTGTTGGGGCAAAACCAATCGAAATGCAAGGATTTATCAAACACAGCAATTGGTTCATCAACTTATTTATTTCAAAATTATTCCGTTATTTTGAACCTGAAATGACTTGGATTGAGCGAAATCCTTTCAAATAAAATTACACATTTTCCAATTCTTCTTGAACAAGTTCCCAATCCGAAAGTAATTTATCGAGTTCCGACTTCTTTTTATTATAAGCCATAAAAAACGAAGCGTCTTCAATGTGTTTGTCATAATTGGAAGCCAACATTTTGTCATCATGTTGAATGTCTTTTTCCAATTGTTGAATTTGACTTTCAATTTTGCTTAACCTATTTTGAAGCGATTTGTTTTTCTTCTGATCTTCGTAGGAAACTTTGTTATTTTCTTTGGGAGTTTCTTTCTTGAGAATGTCTTTTTTCTCTACTTCTCGCATGTTTTCGAGGTTTCGTTGTTCTAGAAAATAATTAACATCGCCCAAATATTCCTTGATTTTTTGGTCTTTAAATTCATAAACAATGTTCGACATTCCTTGTAAAAAATCCCTGTCGTGGGAAACCAAAAGCAACGTTCCTTCGTATTTTTGAAGGGCGGCTTTCAAAACATTTTTCGACTTTATATCCAAGTGATTCGTAGGCTCATCCATCAATAAAACATTAATCGGTTGAAGCAATAATTTGCAAAGCGCCAATCGATTTCTTTCGCCACCAGAAAGCACTTTTACCTTTTTTTCCACATCATCACCTCGAAAAAGAAACGACCCTAACATGTCGCGAACTTTCGAACGATTGGAATCGGTTGCGGCATTTTGCATGGTTTCCAATAAAGTGATTTCGCCATCCAAATATTCGGCTTGATTTTGAGCAAAATACCCAATTTGAACATTATGGCCCAGTTTTATTGTTCCTTGAAATTTAAATTCATTGACAATCGCTTTAATAAACGTTGATTTTCCTTGTCCGTTTTGACCTACAAAAGCAATTTTACTTCCTCGTTCTACTAAAAGTGAAATGTCTTTCAAAATGGTATTTTCGCCATATTTTTTGGTTACTTCTTCCGCTTCAATCACCACTTTTCCAGGAACTTTTGAAACCGGAAACGAAATGTTCATCACCGAATTGTCATCTTCATCCACTTCAATTCGTTCTACTTTGTCTAATTTTTTTATGAGTGATTGCGCCATAGAAGCTTTGGAGGCTTTAGCTCGAAATTTTTCGATTAATTTCTCCGTTTCTTCTATTTTTTTGGCTTGATTTTTTTGAGTTGCCAATTGTTTTTCTCGAATTTCATGACGTAATTCTAAATATTGCGAATAGGGTTTATTAAAATCATACGCCTTTCCAAGTGAAATTTCGATGGTTCGATTGGTGACATTATCTAAAAACATTTTATCGTGCGACACAATGACAACAACGCCTGGATAATTGCGCAAGAAACTCTCCAACCAAATGATACTTTCAATATCCAAGTGATTCGTAGGTTCATCTAAAAGTAAAACATCGTTGGATTGAAGCAGCAATTTTGCCAATTCAATTCGCATGCGCCATCCACCCGAAAAAGTTTCCGTTTGATTGTTGAACACTTCTCGTTTGAAACCCAAACCCAAAAGAATTTTTTCGGTGTCGCCAACATAATTATAGCCGCCCAACAATTCGAAACGATGCGTATAATCGGATAAATCTTCAATGATTTGGCTGTATTCGTCACTTTCGTAATCAGTTCTGGTAACCAATTGATGGTTGATTTGTTCTAGTTTTTTTTCAACAATTTTAATATCCGTAAAGGCTTCATAGGCTTCTTCAAGAACCGTTCTTCCTTGTTCAAAATCAATATCCTGACGAAGAAATCCCATTCGAACTTCTTTTTCTTGAGAAATAACGCCTGAATCTGGGGCAAAATCGCGAGCTAAAATTTTTAGCATTGTTGATTTTCCAGCACCGTTCTTTCCTACAAGACCAACTCGATCTCCCGCTCCCAAACGAAAAGTAACTTCTTCAAACAAATAAGTTCCTCCAAAGGAAACCGACAAATTGTGGATATTAAGCATAAATTGTGACTATTGTTACATTAAAAAAATTGCAAAGTCTTACCTTTGTCAAAAATTATGCAAATGTTAAAAAAAGGATCCAAATTAAATAGCATTTTAACAGGAACTTGTCCGAAATGTCAAAATGAGAATATGTATGTGGACAAAAATCCATTTAATTTAAGAAAAGTCTTAAAAATGCACGAAAACTGCAGTCATTGTGGTTTAAAATACCAAATTGAACCTTCCTTTTTTTATGGCGCAATGTATGTGAGTTACGGATTGAATGTGGCTATCGGAATTGCGGCGTTTGTAATCACCTTTGTATTTTTAAAATTGGATATAAAAACATCTTTCATCTCCATTGTTTTGGCAATTGTTTTGCTTTATCCTTTAGTTTTGAGATGGTCAAGAAATATTTATATCAATATGTTTGTTTCCTACGATTCAGTCCAAAAATAATTTATTTCTTTTTATCAAAACGTTGGATATCGGAATCCCTCGGGATTGGCTTTGCATATTCAATATTTTCGAATAACATTTTTGCTAAAAAAGGCCCCAACATGACGCCACGAGTTCCTAATCCGTTCAAAATATGAATTCGATTTGAATCTTGATGCGTTCCAATTAATGGTCTTCGATCTCTAACCGTAGGACGAACTCCGGCAAAATGGTCTATTATTTCATAGTCACAATCCAAAATTTCATCAATTCTGGCTATTAATTCTTGTTTTCCAGCTTCGGTCGGTTGATTGGTTTTGTCTTTCCAATCATAAGTAGCGCCCACTTTGAACAAATCATTTCCTAGGGGCAAAATAAAAACGCTGGTGTTTATGATAACATCTAAATTCAAATTAGGCGATTTAAGAATCAATAATTCCCCTTTTGTTCCGTCTAGCGGTAAATGCGAGAAAAACGGATTAGAATGAATGCCAAATCCTTCTGCGAAGATGATGTGTTTTGCTTTTGTATTTTTATATTGAATATAATCGTTTTCCACTTGAAGTGCATTATAATCAAAAGTTTCGTTTTGAAAAAACTGTTGATTATTCAAATACGTTCTGTAATTTGAAATTAATGCGGCGGTATCAACATAACCCGTTTGAAGCACTTCGCCATATCCGAAAGGCGATTGGATTCCGTCGTATTTTTTATCGATTAAATCAAGAGAAAGGAAAGGTGCTAAATTCGGTTTGTCAGAAGCAGCAAACCAGTTATTTTGTTCTTCAATGGAAAAGAATTTTCTTAAAATTGGAATTTTATAATCAATTTGGGTGTCTAATTTGGTTTCAATTGCTTTATAAAACGAATCCAACAAAGTGATTTGTTCCAAGGCATTTGGTACTTCGCTAAATCGTTTAAGAATTACGGGATTATATAATCCGCCGGCAATTTGGGAAGAATTTTGAGAAGAATCATCGAGAACAAGAATGGTTTTGTTGTTTTGTAATGCGGTTTCAGCAAAACAAACACCTGCAATTCCGGAACCTACAATGATATAATCTAACATTTTCATTTATTTAAATAGATTACAAAAATAAAAAACTCTTACCATTACGATAAGAGTTTTCAATTTGTTTGTGAAATAATTTTAGTAAGCCCACATATCGTGTTCGAAATTTCTAATTTTTTCTTTCACTCTTTCGGATTCAAGTAGCTCCATTTGTGCATTATCTTTCACATATTGAGCAATTTCTCTATCTCCGTATACATTTTCTTCTTTGTAAATAATAGCATTGAAATGACGTGAATTAAAAATTTGATCGAAATCCATTGGCATTGAAGAATTTTTGTCATTAAATGATTTTGCTTCATGCAAAATAGTTCGAATGGAAGGATAATAAACCCAAAACAATTCAATAACATCTGGGGCTTCTTTTCCAATTTCTCTTGCTTCAGGAGCCATAGGACAAATTCCTAAAATACGATATTTCAACTCACTTTGACGGCTGTCAAAATACCAATATCCTTTAATTCGATAAGAGTCAATATCTTGAGCGGTTAATTCTTTTTTATTGATATACTGCGGATCCAACACTTTAGTAGCTGGAATAACAGTTGCAGGAGTTACCGAAATTACTTTTCCTTTTTTGTCTTTCTTTACAACTTCAGGAACTGATTTAGGTTTGTAATCATCATAAAAATTATTGATTTCATCAAGACCAGCTTGAAGCGTATCAGTAAAAGTAAATGAAGACTCCATATCTTTCAGGGTTTTTTTGGTGTTAAAATAACTATCAGAATATACTTCCGTTATTTTTCCAGCTTTAATCCCAGCAATCAAAACATGATATAAAGAACGTCTGTCTCTACCAATATTTGCAGTATCTATTGGATAATACAAAGGGAAATTGATTCTTTCATCCAAATCAATCACTTCCCATGTAGTTTTTGCATTCAATACATCCCTATCATGAACATAACCATAAGCTAATGGTTTGTCATTATCAGAAATTAATTGCGCTGGCGATTTCTTCCCAATTTCAGAAGGGGTTTTGGCATTTAGCAAATTGGATTGGGCGAAAGAAGAAAAACTTCCTGCAACAACTGCAATAACGATTAATAAACTTTTATTCTTCATCTTATTTTAATTATAAGTTATTTGTGAAAACGGGCTAACTTAAATTTTTATTGTATTTCATATATTACAGGAGCTGTTTTTCCTGTAAGAATGTTTGCTGTAACACCAACAATTTTGGTTTTGATATCAGAAATCGTAATTTGATCACCTCTACTTGCTCTTGCTAAAGCCGCTTTACATTGGGCATTAACTCTATCGCCGTTTACAATTACAGCAGCTGAACCTGTTACTTTAAATGTAAATTGAGTAACTTGGAAAGTAAGATCATACAAGAAATCAGGTAATTTAGCTGTAATTTGCGCTACTTCTAAACGAGATTTAGCCCCTTTAACAACACCCATTTCTCCGGCGATTGCACCGATTGGTCCTGGAATGTTTTTAATTCTGAAAACTTTTTTATCAGAAACTGGTTTTCCATCAGGTAATTTAGCTGTTACATTTACAGTTACTTCGGTACCTGCTCCTGGATTTAAGTTATATTGTCCCATTTTAGAACCTTTTGATAAACCTGGCGCAGAAGCTACCACTTTATCATCTGTAATACCTGCAAAAGAAATAGTCATTGGATTAGGTAATCCTCTATAAACAACGTTCATTTTGTCGGCAGAAATATTGGCTGAATTTGGTTTAGGAACCACAACATAGTTTCCTTTAATAGGCAAACTAATTACTTTTCCATTTTCGTCAAAGTTAAATGAACCCGTAATTTCATGTTCACCAACAGCACCTGCTCCAAAAGAGAAATCGGCTTGTCCAGCTTTGGCAACTACGCTTGTTCCGTTAACGATTACAGATTTAGCAACTAAATTTGGATCAAATTTTCCTAAAATAATTTTTCCTTTAACAGCTTCTCCTTGAAAGAAAGCAGTTTTTTCAGGAACAACTATTGGTTGATAAGCTGTCAAAGAAGCCGCAGCAACTAAGTCAGATTGGAACATTCCAGTCATTACATCGCTTTCCGTTGTTTTGATATCCGCTTGTAATTGAGATAATTTTGTAATTGACGCAATTAAAGGGAAATGGTGGTAATTATAATCCAACCAAGGTAGTTTTGCACCTGCTTTTTCTGAATAAACCGCTTCGGTTGCAAATCTTTTCTCGATTTTTTTCATTTCTACATCTGCAATTGAACTTCCGCCAATTCTTTTTATTTCACTAGCATAAGTTTGAATTTTATTTAAAAACTCTTTTGCTTTAGGGGATTCTCTATCTCCTATGTAAAATAAATTATCAATAGCATCACTTTTATCCATTTGTTCGCATGGATAATTTCCGTCTTTGTCAATTACAAATCCTTTAGCGGCAATATCTTTTATTCCTTCAATATAATCGTTGAATTCCTTAGATAGCGCTCTGATTTTTTCAACTTTAGCTTTTTTATCACCATATTGACCTGGTTGGTCTTTCGCTTTTTGGGCTAGTTGAAGAAATGAAGATTCGTTTCTAGTATCTGTAAGTGTATTTGACTCTACAATTTTTGAATTCAAAATACCAAAAGCCGTTAATACTTCTTTTGACATATTTAATGCTAACATCGCGATGAAAACCAAGTACATCAGGTTAATCATCTTCTGTCTAGGGGTTAATTTTCCTCCTGCCATTTTTTCTAATTAGTTTATTTGTTATTAATATATAGTGTATTAAACTAATTATTATTTGTTACTCATTGCAGAAAGCATTCCACCATAAACATTGTTCAATGAAGACAAGTTTGAGGTTAATGATTGCATTTGATCTTTTAATTTTATATTATTTTCAACCACTTCTTCATTGATTTGTGCATTTTTCGCAGAAGTTTCTAATTGAATTTTATATAATCCATTGATAGATTCCATTTGAGAAGCTGCCAATGTTAACTCTTCACTGTATTTTTTTGTTGAAGCTAATGATTCAGCTGTAGGTGCCAAACTTTTTGAAGCTGCTTCAAAATTTTTGATGCTATTTCCTAAGCTTGCCATTAATTCTCCATCAATTTTAGCTTCTTTCAACATCGCATCTAATTTTTGAGACAATAAACCTTGTGCTTCTTTAGATTCGTCTTTTTTACCGTCTTTAGCTTTTGCTGTTCCTCCAGCTAATTCTGGATATACTAATGACCAATCCAATTCATCATCAACTGGCTCAAAAGCAGACAAACCAAAAATCAAAGCCTCTGTTAGAAGTCCTATTGTCAACATAAGGTTACCGGTAATAAATCCGAATTCAATGTGTGTAATTTTGAATAATGCTCCGATAATTACTACTGCAGCTCCCATACCGTATGCGAAGTTCATTGCTTTTTTGCTTAATAATGCCATAATGTTAAAATTTAATTAGTTTAGTTTTTGTTTTAGTTTGAATTTATTTATTTTTTGTTTTTAGCGTTTCCGGTGGTTTGTGTTCCCATATAATCTTGAACGGTTCTGAAACCGATATAACTTCTTGCAGAATCAGCATATTCGAAGTTTCTTGTTCCAACTTGTAAGAAATAAGAAACGTCTTTCCACGAACCTCCACGAACTACTTTTCGTTTGTTTGTCAAATCCTGAACATTCGGATTCATTGTAGATACGAAATCATAAGCTGATGCATCATAGGCAGAATCTGTCCATTCAGCAACGTTTCCTGACATATTGTATAAATTATAACCATTCGGCTCGAATGATTTTGCTTCCACAGTATACAAGGATTGATCGGCTGCATAATCGCCTCTATTTGGTTTAAAGTTAGCTAAGAAACAGCCTCTGTCACTCTTTGTATAAGGACCTCCCCAAGGATACATGCCTGATTGCAAACCTCCTCTAGCCGCATATTCCCATTCTGCTTCGGTTGGTAATCTAAAAGAATTGATTTGATCAAATCCTTTTTTCTTTTTTATATAGGAGTTTTTGTATAATGTTCTCCAAGCACAAAATGCTCTTGCTTGTTTCCAATTAACACCAACAACTGGATAATTATTATAAGCCTTGTGCCAAAAATAATCATTATGCATTGGTTCATTATAGGAATAATTCCAATCTTTTATCCAAGTGGTAGTATCTGGATAAACAGGTTCTTGTTCTGTTCTAACAAAATCTCTACGTTTTCCAGATTTTGATCTTGCAGCAGCCTGCATATCCATCCAAGAATATCGGAATTTTAATTTTTTTGCATCAATTGTAATTAATCCATTGTAAGATTCTGCAGCTGGAAGATACATGGTATCCATTACTTCAGTATAAAATTCGTCTGGATATTTGCTTTTATCGGTGATTAATTTGATTTTATGATTTACTTTTCTTCCGGCATAAGGATCGTCAGCGGTTCCTACGCTATAGTAATTTTCATACATATACTTGTCGTAGGCATTCATTTTAGCAGGATCGGTATCGTTGAAAGCAAAATCGCCAATACTTCCCACTTTTTTTCCAGAGCTTTTTCCTGTTGGGGCAGTTTGACCAGAATCTTCGGCAGCAATAGCCAAACGAACACGAATAATTGAATCTTTTACCCAATATACAAATTGACGGTATTCGCTATTTGTAATTTCGGTTTCATCCATATAAAAAGAACGAACAGTAACTGTTTTTGTTGGAGCATCTTGTACATTAGCTAAGTCATCATCGGATTTACCCATAATGTAAGAGCCACCTGGTACTAAAGTCATACCAAATGGTTTTTCTGGATGCCATTTCTTTCCAACTACACCTACTAATTCGCCTTTATCGCCGGAACGACCGCAACTAATCAACAAAGTTAAAAAAGCTGTAAACGCAATGAACTTCTTCATATATTCTTGGGTTATATTGTATTCTTTATTTGAGGGCGTAAACCTATTTATTATTTTTGAAAAATCCAATTATTTTTTTTAAAAAATAACAAGAATAAGATTAAAAATTAAAAATCGGTTTTGCCGTTTTAAATTAAATTATGCTTTTCCGTTGCGCTTTCCACCAACGCTCGGGCATTTCTTGATTGCATGCCGATAAATATTCATCGTATGAACATGGTAATAACGCGTTTCGTTTTGATTTATTATCATTATTCAAAAAAAACGGAACATCAATCCACCATCTTTCTGTTTTACTGCTCTTGTAAAATAGTAATTCGTCGTCTTCTATTGGAACAATATATTTAATATAATTCTCTCTATTTCCAAATGGATATTCGTTGGAGCGACAATGAAATCCTTCAATAAAATACCATATAATCTGTGCAATCAAAACCGATTCTTGCTTGGAATTTTGATGATTAAATATTGAAAACATACTCACTTTGTCACTAATTCCAGCATATCTAGATAAGGCACAAATTTCCTTTCCATTAAATCCATTAGGCGTAAAAGTAGTAAAATTTCCCGAATCAGACGATTTTATTACGTTTAAATCAAGACTAACTAAGTCGGCATCTCTAAAAACAGGTTCGGCCAAAGCAATATTATTCGAGATTTCTCCCAGTCGATAGGCGTCAAAAAATAATTTTTCTATCAAATCAATTTCTTCCTGCGAATTATAATAGGTTTGATAACCAATGTTACAATAATTGAATAAATTATTCGGTTCGTCAATGATTATTTTGGTTAAATACGATTCGGATGAAAGCGGATCTTTTTCTTTTCCAAAGTCAAATTTACTATCTATTGAAACCAAATTTACCATTTGTTCTAATTCGTCGTAAGCGCGGTAAAGCGGATAAACCAAATCTTGAGAACCCCCAATAATTATTGGAATTATTTTTTTCTTTATTAGAAAAGTAACCAATTTTTTTAACGCAAAATAGGTGTCTTCTGGAGTATTTCCGGAGTGAATGTCGCCCAAATCGGCAATGCTAGCGTCCCAATTTCCAGGGAATAATGTATATAATTCGCTTCTAATTTTCGACAAATCAACCTCATCAATGGCATTTGCAGCGCCACGATTTTCTAAAACCCCAATAATCGCAATTTTGATTTTATCCAAATCTGGAAAAGCTTGATCCGTATGAAAAACCACTTTGCTACCAAAATGTTGTGACGACAATTGGTTTATTTCTTGTACAAAATCAGAATCTATTGGATGTAAAAAACTAAATTCCATATTTTATTTTTTTTTCGCTGCTGGTTTTTTCGCTGCTGGTTTTTTGGCAGATGCCTTTTTTGCAGGCGTTTTCTTTTCGATCATTTCTTGAACCTGTGCCAATGTCAACTGACTGGCATCAATATCTTTGCTCAATTCAATTTTGATTTTTCCTTTGGTTATTACCGAACGTCCCCAACGGGCTTTTTCAACTAAAATCCCTTCTTCTTTCCAATGATGAAGCACTTTATCAACGTTTTTTTGCAATTTGTCTTCAATCAATTCTTCGACATCGGATTGTGTTAATTGGTCAAAATTGTATTTTTTGCTAACATTTATAAACAACCCATTCCATTTGATAAATGGACCAAATCGTCCAACGCCTTTTTGAACACCTTCATTTTTAAAATGAGCAATTGGCGCATCGGCTTTTGCTTTTTCATTGATTAATTCCTGAGCGCGCTCCAAATCTACATCCAATGGATCTTCCCCTTTTGGCAAAGAAATAAAAGCGCTTCCATGACGCACATAAGGACCAAAACGACCATTACTTACTTCAACTTCTTCACCATTAATAATTCCAAGGTTTTTTGGCAATAAAAACAAATTCAACGCTTCTTCCAAAGTTATGTTTCCAATGTTTTGCTCATTTCGCAAACTTGCGAATTTTTTTTCATCATCATCCGCTTCTCCAATTTGAGCCATTGGCCCGAATTTTCCTAAACGAACACTTACTTGCTTTCCAGTTTTTGGATCTTTTCCTAAAATTCGTTCCCCACTTTCTCTATCGGCATGGGCTTCAACTTCTTTTACATTGGGATGAAATTTATCGTAGAATTCCTGCATCATTTTGGCCCAATTCACATTTCCTTCGGCAATTTCGTCAAAATCTTGCTCTACTTTTGCGGTAAAATTATAATCCAAAATAGCTTCAAAATTCTTTACCAAGAAATCCGTTACAATAGTGCCAATATCGGTTGGAACTAATTTTCCTTTGTCCGAACCGGTGTTTTCTTTTAATAATTTTTCGCCTAACTTTCCTGATTGCAACGTCAATTGCGTATAATTTCGCTCCTGTCCTTCAAGATTGCCTTTTTCAACATAATTTCTATTAATAATGGTAGAAATAGTTGGCGCATAAGTTGATGGTCTTCCAATTCCGAGTTCTTCTAGTTTTTTAACCAACGCGGCTTCAGTATAACGAGCAGCTGCGCGAGAATATCGCTCGGTTGCGGTAATATAATTATTAAGTAATTTTTCGTTTGCTTTCAATGCAGGCAACATTCCTTCTTGTTCTTCATCGTCATCGTCATGGCCTTCAAGGTAAACTTTCAAGAAACCTTCAAAAAGTAATACTTCGCCCGAAGCTGTAAAAACTTCATTATGATTATTGGCTACGATTTTTACATTCGTACGTTCTAATTGCGCATCACTCATTTGCGAAGCCAAAGTTCTTTTCCAAATCAAATCATACAAACGCGCTTGATCTCGGTCAATATTTACCGTATGTCGCGACATGTCGGTTGGACGAATCGCCTCGTGGGCTTCTTGCGCTCCTTTGCTTTTATTTACAAATGTTCGGGGTTTTGAGAATTCTGCACCATACGATTTGATGATTTCAGCCTGAGCCGCATCCATCGCATCTTTCGATAAGTTGACGCTATCCGTTCTCATGTAGGTGATCAAACCTGCTTCATACAATCGTTGTGCTAATTGCATCGTAATTCCAACGGGCAAATACAATTTTCGAGCCGCTTCTTGTTGCAAAGTGGACGTAGTAAAAGGACCTGCAGGAAATTTTCGAGTGGGTTTTGTTTCTAAATCAGAAACTTTATAAGTAGAACCGATATTTTTATTTAAAAAATCTTCGGCTTCTTTTTTAGTATTAAAATTTTTAGGCAATTTGGCTTTGAACGTTTTTCCAGCTTCATTAACAAATTCAGCAACAACAGAATAGGTTGCTACGGCTTTAAAATTCTGAATTTCACGTTCGCGTTCAACAATTAATCGAACGGCTACAGATTGTACTCTTCCGGCGGAAAGTCCACCTTTTATTTTTCGCCATAAAACGGGAGATAATTCATACCCCACCAATCGATCCAAAACCCGACGGGCTTGTTGGGCGTTTACTAAATTATAATCAATTTCACGAGGATTATCAATCGCTTTTAAAATGGCCGATTTGGTAATTTCATGGAAAACAATTCGTTTGGTTTTGGCGGGATTTAATTTTAATTCTTCAGCTAAATGCCAAGAAATAGCTTCTCCTTCTCGATCCTCATCACTTGCTAGCCAAACCATTTCTGCATTTTTGGCCAACGTTTTTAATTTGCTTACAAGTGCTTTTTTATCGGGTGACACTTCGTATTTTGGCTTAAATCCATTGGCGACATCAACACCGATTTCCTTTGAAGGCAAGTCGGCAATATGACCGTAACTGGACTCGACTTGGTAATCACTTCCTAAAAATTTCTCAATTGTTTTTGCCTTTGCAGGTGACTCAACGATAACTAAATTCTTTGCCATATCCCGATTGTTTATGTCGGCAAAAGTATATGATTTTTTTAAATTTTGAGTTTTTTAAATTTTAAAAATAAATTTTCTTGTTTAAAAGCGATTTAATTCGCTGAAAAACTGATTTTTAAAACTTGGTTAAATCCTTCAAAAAAAAAAACTCTTATTAAATATATAGGAAAGAAATCCATTGGCATAATTTCAGTTCTTTTAAGAATTTATATTAATTTCTTTAAAATCTTGTTAAATGTGTCTCTGCCATCTTGTCATATTTATTGAAATATCGCTATCTTTGCCCAAGAAGAAGAAAAACACTCTGGAAAGTGCCTTTATGGAAAAGAAAATGGAAGAAAGCAAACAAGGAAACAGCCTTGTTTTAGATAATAAACCCGAAAACACCAAGAAGCTTTATATCGAAAGTTATGGTTGCGCTATGAATTTTTCTGACAGCGAAATTGTAGCTTCTATTTTATCTGATAACGGTTTCAATACAACTCAAATCCTAGAAGAAGCCGATTTGGTTTTGGTTAACACGTGCTCCATTCGTGACAAAGCAGAACAAACCATCCGAAAACGTTTGGAAAAATACAATGCCGTAAAACGAATCAATCCGAAAATGAAAGTGGGTGTTTTAGGTTGTATGGCCGAACGATTGAAAAATAAATTTTTAGAAGAAGAAAAAATTGTTGACCTAGTTGTTGGTCCCGATGCCTATAAAGATTTGCCTAATTTATTGCAAGAAGTGGAAGAAGGACGCGATGCTATAAATGTCATTCTATCAAAAGATGAAACCTATGGCGATATTTCTCCCGTTCGATTAAATTCTAATGGCGTTTCAGCGTTTGTTTCGATTACACGAGGATGCGATAATATGTGTACTTTTTGCGTAGTTCCTTTCACAAGAGGACGGGAACGCAGTCGCGAACCACAAAGTATTTTAAAAGAAATTCAAGATTTATGGGATACTGGTTTTAAGGAAATTACGCTTCTTGGTCAAAATGTAGATAGTTATTTATGGTACGGCGGTGGATTGAAAAAAGATTTTATCAGCGCATCCGAAATGCAACAAGCAACAGCGGTCGGTTTTGATCAATTGCTAGAAATGGTTGCCAAAGGATTTCCAAAAATGCGCATTCGCTTTTCGACTTCCAATCCGCAAGACATGCATGAAAGCGTGTTGCATATTATTGCAAAATATGACAATATTTGTAAACACATTCACCTGCCTGTTCAATCGGGTAGCGATCGGATTCTAAAAGAAATGAATCGTTTGCACACGCGTGAAGAGTATATTAAATTGATTTTATCTATTCGAAATATCCTTCCAAATTCTAGTATTTCGCAAGATATGATTGCCGGTTTCCCTACTGAAACAGAAGAAGACCATCAAGAGACTTTGAGTTTAATGGAAATCGTAAAATATAATTTCGGCTATATGTATTCGTATTCTGAGAGACCTGGAACTTTGGCAGGTCGGAAAATGGAAGACGATGTTCCAGAAGCCACAAAATTGAGAAGATTGCAAGAAATTGTCGATCAACAACAAAAACATTCTTGGATAAGAAATGAAGAATTTATTGGTCAAACCGTTGAAGTTCTTGTTGAAAAGTTATCCAAAAAATCAACGGAAGAGTTTTCTGGAAAAAATTCACAAAATATCGCTGTAGTTTTCCCAAAAGAAAATTATAAAATTGGCGATTTTGTAAACGTAATAATAGAAAGTTGTACTAGCGGAACCTTGAAAGGCAGAGCAATTTGTTTGAGTAAAATGAATTAAACAAGTGTAAGAATTTTAGTAGTATGGAAACAGTTCAGTCAATAAAACAGCGATTTGAAATCATTGGAAATGATCCAAAACTTAATCGCGCCATAGAAAAAGCCATTCAAGTAGCGCCAACCGATATTTCGGTATTAGTAGCTGGTGAAAGTGGTGTTGGTAAAGAAAGTATTCCTAAAATAATCCATTCGCTTTCCCATCGAAAACACGGAAAATACATTGCCGTAAATTGCGGTGCGATTCCTGAGGGAACAATTGATAGCGAACTTTTTGGACATGAAAAAGGCTCGTTTACAGGCGCTACGGGAACTCGTGAAGGATATTTTGAAGTGGCCAATGGAGGAACTATATTTTTAGATGAAGTAGGCGAATTGCCTTTGACTACGCAAGTGCGATTGCTTCGTGTTTTGGAAAATGGCGAATTCATCAAAGTGGGTTCTTCTCAAGTTCAAAAAACAAATGTTCGAATTGTAGCGGCAACCAATGTCAATTTATTTGATGCCATCGAAAAAGGGAAATTCCGAGAAGATTTGTATTATCGTTTAAGCACCGTCGATATTACGTTGCCACCATTACGAGATCGAAAAGATGATGTGCATTTGTTGTTTAGAAAATTTGCTTCCGATTTTGGACATAAATACAAAATGCCCGCCATAAAACTAGAAGATAAAGCGGTTCAATGGCTTTCCAATTATCGATGGAGTGGCAATATTCGACAATTGAGAAATGTTGCTGAACAAATTTCGGTATTGGAAACAAACCGCGAAATTTCGTTAGCGACTTTACAATCTTATTTACCGGTTGGCGGAAGCAATTTACCTTCCATTATTAAGGACAAAAAAAGCAAAAGTGATTTTAGCACCGAAAGAGAAATATTATATAAAGTGCTTTTTGACATGAAAAGCGACTTAAATGATTTGAAAAAACTCACCTTAGAATTGATGCAAAATGGCGTTTCGAAAGTACAAGAAACCAATCAGCATTTGATTAAAAAAATATATGGTCAAAAAGAAAATGATCATGAAATTGATTTTGAAGAAGAGCCTCAAACATCGATTATTTCGAAAGCTGATGTGAAAAATGATTTTGAAGAAAATCAAGATAATTATCTTTTTGCAGAAGAAATTGAAGAAGAAGAAATCTTACGATTGGAACAAAAAGAAATCGAAATGATCAAAAAATCATTAGAAAAAAACAAAGGGAAAAGAAAAGCCGCCGCTGATGAATTGGGCATTTCAGAAAGAACTTTGTACCGAAAAATCAAACAATTCGACCTTTAAATGAAGCAAAAAAATCAATTTGATATTTGTCAACGAAATTTGAATATCTTTGAATTTTAAAAATTACAATGAAAAACTATTCGCTACTTATTGCCGCTTTCTTACTATTTTCATTAAATAGTTGTTCCGTATATAATTTTACTGGGACAGGAAAAATTGATGCAAAAACATTTCAGGTGAATTATTTTCAGAATAATGCCACTTTAATTGAACCAGGAATTGAACGGATTTTCACTCAAAAACTGCAAAATTTTATTCAAAACCAAACCAATTTGGGTTTAACAAATACTAACGGCGATTTGGTTTATGAGGGCGAAATTACCGATTACAGAATCCAACCAATGACGGCAACGGCCGATCAAAGCGCAGCTCAAAACCGATTGACGATAACTGTGAATGTTCGCTTTTCGAATAAAAAGAAAGAAGCGGACGACTTTGAAAAAAAGTTTTCATTTTATCAAGATTATGATGGAAACGAGCAACTTATTGGCTCCAAATTATCCGAAGCTTTGGACTTTATTTATGAACGAATTACGCAAGATATTTTCAATGAATCATTGGCAAAATGGTAAAATTATTGAAATAAATGTATAAAAAATGAATGTATCCGATTTTACATCTTTGATTAACAATCCAAATGCGGTCAATGAAAAACAGACCTTAGCACTCGAAAAAATCGTTGCTGAGTTTCCGTATTTTCAGAGCGCCCGCGCGCTGCGATTAAAAGGTTTGTACAATCAAGATAGTTTTCGATACAATTATGATTTAAAAACAACCGCAGCCTACACCACCGAAAGAAGTGTGCTTTTTGACTTAATTACTTCCGACTATTTTCTAGCGATTAACAAAGATGCTTATTTAGAAAATGTAGAAAAAATCAAAGCTATTGAAGTTGTTTCTATTGAAATTATTTCTGAAAATAGCGCTTCAGATGTTCGTTCCAATGCGCTAGAAGAATCGATTTTAACCTCCATAAAACAATCCAATTCAGTTGAAATAGCAACAGAAATTCAGAATGATTTTGAAATAACAGCCCAAAAACTTGAAATCGGAAAGCCATTAATTTTTTCCAAAAACGAAAAACATTCTTTCCAAGAATGGTTGCAATTATCTAAAATAAATCCAATTGACAGGACTGAAAGCGATTTTTCAGAAAAAACAAACCAAGAATTAGAAGCCGAAAAAAACAAGAAACTAACGCTGATCGATAAATTTATAGAAGAAAATCCAAAAATTCCACCGCTATCAAAAGAGGCGATTGTCAAGGATTTTTCGGTTCCAATTGACGAGGATAAATCTTATTTAATGACCGAAACATTAGCAAAAGTATATTTGGAACAAAAAAAATATCAAAAAGCAATTCAAGCTTATGAAATATTAATTTTGAAATATCCAGAAAAAAGTAGTTTCTTTGCAAACCG
>CAIMBK010000072.1 GCA_903839195.1 uncultured Bacteroidota bacterium
AAATTCCTTTTTGTAAGAGTAAATTATTTGGGTAAATAATTTTTTCTCCGTCTGAGGATTTCATATAAACATAAAAAGCACGAATATCTTCAATCTCGGCTTCAACAGTGAAATCTTTATCATGAATTCGGATGATATCACCAATTTTAAAGGGAAATGAAAAGAACAAAATAATTCCCGAGGTGATGTTACTTAAAATGGACCAATTGGCGAACATTGCGGCTCCAACAACCGTTGTTAGGGAGGAAATGGCGATAATAATGTCTTTCGTTTGAAGGCCCCAAACAAAAACAATCGAAATTATGGCCAAAATATGAATGAATAAATGGATGTATTTAATTACAAGTCGGGTACGATGCTCAATGATTTCGCTAGTTTTGGCATATTTCCGAATTACTTTTGAAGTTATAATTCGCAATCCAATCACTAAAAATAAAATTATTCCAGTGCCGATTACTTCGTTGATGTATTGATTAAAAAATAACATTTTATCTTGTTTTAGTGATTTGATTTAAATATTGATACACTTTGTCAACGGGCAATCCCATCACATTAGTGTAGGAACCTTCAATTTTTGAAACTCCAATAAATCCAATCCATTCTTGAATTCCATAAGCGCCCGCTTTGTCAAATGGTTGGTAGTTTTCTATATAATAATGAATTTGTTCGTCGGTTAATTCATTGAAAGTCACTTTTGTGGTTTCGAAAATCGTTTCGATTTTTTGGCTGGTTTTGAAACAAACAGACGTAATTACTTCATGAGTGGCGTTCGATAATGATTTTAAAATTTGAAACGCATCGTCATAATCAATTGGTTTTCCTAATGCTTTTCCGTTATGCCAAACAAGCGTGTCGCTGGTAATTAGAATTTCATTTTCCTTCAAATCGCCTTCAAAAGCAGCGGCTTTTAATTCGGCCAAGTAATTGGTAATGGCTTCGGCTTTTAAATCTTGCGGAAAAACCTCCTCGATTTCTTTTATTCGAATTTCAAAATCCAAGTTCAAATCCCTGAAAAATTGTTGTCTTCTGGGCGATCCTGACGCCAATATTATTTTGAAACCATTAAACATAATGCATAATATTTAAACTAATTATGAAAATGGAGCCAATTCCCAAGAAAAAAAGCAATTGCGAAATAAGCGCCAATTGATGCATTTCTTTAGCCGTTTTTGCCGACAACATTTGAATCGAAATATAGACAATTGGACTTATAATTGCGATAATAAAATATAAAATACTTGTGTATAAACTACTAATAAACAAGTAGTTAAAAATATAATATAAGCATCCAAAAAGTATCAAACTACAAAGAATAACAACCATTTTTGGATTTTCAAACCAGTTTTGATTGGCGAAGGATTGAGTCGTTTCTATTTTAGCACTTCTTTCCAATTTTTGAATTATTTCGAGCATTAGATGGATTAAAAAAGCAAAAATTGCATAGTCCAAAAGGATTCTAAAAAGTAAGAATAATAAAATCGTATTTTGTTCATTTAGTGCAGGAATAATGTCAAACATTCCAACCGAAACTATACTAATTGCGGGTAAAATAGCTCTCAAAAAGCTGCCCAAAATACTGCTTTTTTCCAATGTCGAAACGGTGTAATAATTGATTACCGCAAGGATAATAAATAACGAACCAAAAGTTGGTTTCCCAACAGCATTGGATAGATAAAAACCAATTCCAACTCCAAGAATGGTTAATACGACATATAAAACATTGGCGCTATTTTCTGAAATTTTTGTTCCAATAAAGGAATTTTTTACTTCAAATCGGTTTGAATTTTCATGATTGATAATCTCGTACATTAAAAATCCAGCGCCAAAAACACAAAGTGTTGCAAACGTAAAAAGCAAAAATTCCCAATCCTTTAAAGCCAATTGAAGGTCTTGAAATTTTAAAAATCCAAAATGAAATACCAGCAACATAAATGCTAGCGTCAATAGGGTTTTGTAACGAAAAAGTTTTAATAAATTCAGCATTAATTCAGGTAATTTTATAATTAATCGTGTTTTCCGTTGAAATATAAATTCCATTTTCCTTGAACTCTCATCACTTGTTCAATCACATCGCGAACGGCGCCTTTTCCACCATTTCTATGGGAAATATAACTCGAAATGGCTTTGATTTCGGGACTTGAATCTTGAGGACAAGTTGGCAAACCCACCAATTGCATTACGTGAAAATCGGGAATATCGTCGCCCATATAAAGCACGTTTTCGGGATTAATTTGATACAATTCGATATATTCCTTAAAGGTTTCGACTTTGTTTGGAGCAGCCAAATGAATATCGGTAATACCTAAATTTTTGAGGCGAATTCGAACGCCTTCGTTGCTTCCGCCTGAAATAATGCAAACATTATAGCCGCTTTCTATTGCCGCCTTCATCGCAAATCCATCACGAATATTCATAATTCGGAGCATTTCTCCGGTTGGGGTAACATGAACGGAACTGTCTGTTAAAACGCCATCAACATCAAAAATGAAGGTGGTAATTTCGTTCATGATTTCTTTATAACTTTTTGCCATACTCTTGAATCGTTTGGGTTAGTGTTTTATATATGTTTTTTTGATTTTCTTTTGATAAAAACGCAAGATGCGCGTCAATCGTATTTTTGTCTTTCCGAATTCCGGGTCCAGTTTGTGCTTCTTGGGGTGAAATTGTATTTATTTTTTCAGCTGTTTCCTTAATTAATGGCTTCAGAATTTCGAATGCTATTTGGTTGTCCAAACAAATTTCTTTTCCAATTTGATACAAATGATTGACAAAATTATTGACAAAAACTGCGGCCACATGCAACGCTTTTCGTTGTTCGGAATCTATTGTAAAAACGGCATTTGAAATACTTTTGGCTACTTTTTCAATGATTTTTAAATCAGATTCATTTTCGGCTTCGATTCCAATTGGAATTGTTTTGAAATTTACCGCTTTGTTTTTTGAAAAACTTTGCACGGGATAAAAAACACCTTTTCGATTCTCTTTATTTAATTCTATCATCGAAACGCTTCCAGAAGTATGAACTAATAATTTGTTTTTTAATGGAAAATGATCAGAAACTTCTTGGATTACAGCATCAGAAACGGCAATTATATAAAGATCAGCGTCTTTTAATTCGGAAAAATCGGAGGTAATTTTATTGGTGTCAAAATGGGAAGAAAGCGATTCAGGGTTTCTGGCAAAAACTTGTAGCAACTCGATTTCTGAACTTTCAGAAAAAGCTTTGATGAGGTGTTTTGCCACATTTCCGGAACCAATAATTACCACTTTTATCATTTGTCAAAATTATTGATTTTTTTTCAACTATTTGAAAATAACTCATAGTCAAAATAAATGTCTTAAAAATGTCTTAAATCCATTTAAAAATAAATAAAAAATCGACAATTTTAATTTACTTTTGCATGACTTTTCAAAACAAAAATTCCAAAACAAAATGGATAAAAAAATTCTTTCTTTTTTATTTTCAACACGATTAATGGCATTCTTGTTTATTTCATATGCAACGGCAATGGCGTGCGGCACTTTTATCGAAAGCAAATACAACACTGATACGGCACGAATTTGGGTGTATAATGCGTGGTGGTTTGAAGCGATAATGTTAGTTTTTCTGATCAATTTTGCAGGAAATATCAAAAGATATCAATTGTTAAAGAAAGAAAAATGGGCTACTTTGTTGTTGCATTTGTCTTTTGTGTTTATAATTATTGGAGCTGGAATTACCCGTTACATCAGTTTTGAAGGAATGATGCCCATTCGCGAAGGCGCCACAGAAAATCAATTTTATTCCGATAAAATGTTTTTGACGGTTTTTGTGGATGGCGATTATCAAGGTGATTTGCGTCGTAGAATTTTCGAAAAATCGTTATTATTATCGCCGGTTACCAATAATAATTTTTCCATATCCGAAAAATTTGCGGAAACGCCGTTCAAAATAAACTATAAAAACTATCTGATGGACGCTTCTGAAGTGATTCAACCCAATCCAAAAGGAAGTTTGTTTTTAAAAATGGTCGAATCTGGAGACGGAACGCGACATGAGCATTTTTTGAAAGAAGGCGAGGTTCAAAGCATTCACAATATGATTTTTTCTTTGAATAAATACGTTAAAGGCGCGGTCAATATTAATACTTTGGGCGAAAGTTATACGATTCAAACTCCTTTTGAAGGTGATTTTATGCGAATGGCTGATAAACTGAAGGGAAAGGTTTTGAAAGACGCTGTTCAACCTTTAATGATGCGTTCGTTGTATAATATGGCAGGAACTCAATTTGTATTTCCAGAACCCGCCGTAAAAGGAACCCTCGAATATGTTGCCAAAAATAATTACAAAGCCAAAAGCCATGAAGACGCCTTAATTTTGACCATAGAATCCGAAGGTCAACAAAAAGAAATTACGTTACTTGGAAATAAAGGAACTGTTGGTGTACCAAAAACGATGAAAATCGGAAAGTTAGAATATACGATTTCTTATGGAAGTAAGGCGTATGTTTTGCCTTTTAAAATTAAATTAAACGATTTTATTGCCACCAAATATCCAGGTACCGAAAAAAGCTATTCGTCTTATGAAAGCAAGGTTACTGTTTTGGATTCTACTAATAATTTTGATGCCAAAATATATATGAATCATATTTTAGACCATCGTGGGTATCGCTTTTTTCAATCCTCCTTTGATCCTGATGAATTGGGAACGGTTTTGTCTGTAAACCATGATTTTTGGGGCACTTTGATTACTTATATTGGTTATTTTATGTTGTTTTTTGCACTAATGTCGATTCTGTTTACCAAGCA
>CAIMBK010000073.1 GCA_903839195.1 uncultured Bacteroidota bacterium
AAAATATAATTCTTTGTGTTACTTTTGTAATTCAAGAATAATCCTATAAAATGACAAAAAAGTTACGCCCACCTGTTGCCAATAAAATCCCAAATACCCTCGAAAAGTTTGGTGATGTTCGTGTAGATAATTACTTCTGGCTCAATGATCGAGAGAATCCAGCGGTAATTGATTATTTGAAAGAAGAAAATGCCTTTTATCAAAAAAGTACGGCGCATACCAAAAAAATTCAAACTAATTTGTTTAAAGAAATGAAAGCCCGAATTAAGGAAGACGACGAATCGGTTCCTTATTTGTATAATGGTTATTATTACAGCACCCGATTTCAAAAAGGGCAAGATTATCCGATTTATTCAAGAAGAAAAGGCAGCCTTTCGGCAAAAGAAGAAATTATGTTCGATTGTAATAAATTGGCCAAAGGTCAGAGTTATTTTCAGTTGAGCGGATTGAGTGTTAGTAGCGATAATCAATTTGCCATTTTTGCTATTGATACCGTGGGAAGACGCATTTATACGTTGCAAATAAAAAACCTATTTACGGGCGAAATCCTTTCGGATAAAATTGAAAATGCGACCGGAAATTCGACTTGGGCAAATGATAATAAGACTATTTTTTATACCCGTCAGGACGAAAAAACCTTACGATCGGATAAAGTTTTTAAACATAAATTAGGAACCAATTCAGCAAAAGATGTTTTGGTTTATTTTGAAAAAGACGATACGTATTCGGTTTCGGTTTATAAAGAAAAATCAAAAAAATATCTCGTAATTGGTTCGTCAAGCACCATGACCACCGAATATAGAATTCTTTCTGCGGACAATCCTGATGGAAAATTTCAAGTTTTTCAGAAACGTGTTCGCGGTTTGGAATATAGCATTTCTCATTATGGCGCCGAATTTTATATTATGACCAATAAAGACAAAGCGTTTAATTTTAAATTAATGAAAACGTCTGAATTGGCTACTGCCAAAGAAAATTGGGTGGATGTAATTCCGCATGATGAAGAAGTTTTATTGGAAGAAATTGATATTTTCAAAGATTTTCTTGTCGTTTCCGAACGAAGCAATGGTTTGAATAAAATTAGAATTATGCCATGGAGTGGGAAAGGAGCCTATTTTTTACCTTTCGAAAGCGAAACCTACACGGCTTATACGGCTACAAATGTTGATTTTGATACGGATATTTTGCGATATAGTTATCAATCAATGGCAACTCCATCCTCGGTGATTGATTTTAATATGAAAACCAAAACCAAAGAAATCAAGAAAGAGCAACAGGTTTTGGGTGGTAATTTTGACAAGAATAATTATACCGAAGAACGTGTTTGGGCAACCGCAAAAGACGGAACCCAAGTGCCAATTTCATTGGTCTATCGAAATGGATTGAAAAAAAATGGAAACAACCCATTCTTGTTGTATGCCTATGGCTCTTATGGCGCTTCAATGGATGCCTATTTTTCTTCTACACGATTATCGTTGCTGGACAGGGGTTTTGTTTATGCTATTGCGCACATTCGCGGCGGCGAAGATTTAGGAAGAAAATGGTATGAAAACGGCAAATTATTAAAAAAGAAAAACACCTTTACCGATTTTGTTGATTGTTCAAAATTTGTTATCAAAGAAGGTTATACATCTCCCGAACATTTGTATGCCGAAGGTGGTTCGGCGGGAGGATTATTAATGGGTGCGGTACTAAATAGTGCTCCCGAATTGTATCATGGTGTGATTGCGCAAGTGCCGTTTGTAGATGTTGTTACGACGATGCTTGATGATTCTATCCCATTGACCACGGGAGAATATGACGAATGGGGCAATCCAAACGTGAAAAAATATTATGATTATATGAAATCCTATTCTCCCTATGATAATGTAAAACCGCAGGCGTATCCAAATTTGTATATTTCGACGGGTTTGCATGATTCTCAGGTACAATATTGGGAACCAGCAAAATGGGTGGCCAAATTGCGAGCTACTAAAACAGATTCCAATATTTTATATCTTGATACCAACATGGAAGCTGGTCACGGAGGCGCCTCAGGAAGATTTGAAGCATTAAAAGAATTGGCCAAAGAATTTAGTTTTTTATTAGATTTAGAAAAAATTGAAATATAATTAGATTTTTTTAGTTAAATTTGTCAGGTATTTACGCCTAAATAATATTATAAAACGTTAAGGTTAACTATTTTTTTATGAAAGAAGAAATAAAAGCATTTAATAGCGTATTGGAATTAATAGGAAAAACACCTCTTATTAAGCTCAATAAAGTTACCGAAAATTTGGATGGGAATTTCTATGCAAAAGTAGAAGCTTTTAATCCAGGCCATTCCACCAAAGACAGAATTGCATTATATATTATTGAAGAAGCTGAAAAAAGAGGCATTCTTTCCCCAGGAGATACTATTATTGAAACAACTTCTGGCAACACCGGATTTAGTTTGGCTATGGTTTCTATCATAAAAGGGTACAACTGTATTTTGGCTGTTACTTCTAAATCATCCAAAGATAAAATAGATATGTTGCGCAGTTTGGGAGCAAAAGTATATGTTTGTCCTGCTAATGTTTCTGCCGATGACGACCGTTCGTATTACAATGTAGCCAAACGTTTGCACGAAGAAACGAAAGGTTCGGTTTATATTAATCAATATTTTAACCAATTGAATGTTGATGCCCACTACAAATCAACGGGTCCCGAAATTTGGGAACAAACCAATGGTAAAATTACCCATTTAATAGCTTGTAGCGGAACTGGAGGAACTATTTCCGGAACGGCAAAATACTTAAAAGAACAAAATCCAAATATTCGAATTCTTGGCGTTGATGCTTTTGGTTCGGTATTAAAAAAATACCACGAAACAAGAGAATTTGACAATGATGAAATTTATCCGTATCGCATTGAAGGTTTAGGGAAAAATTTAATTCCATCGGCCACCGATTTTGATATCATCGATAAATTCACAAAAGTTTCAGACGAAGAAAGCGCTCATGCAACTAGAGAAATCGCCAAAAAAGAAGGACTTTTCGTAGGATATACTTCTGGCGCCGTTCTTCAAGCAATCAAACAATATGCTGCCGAAGGTGAATTTGATAAAAACAGTAATGTTATTGCCATTTTCCCAGACCATGGTTCGCGTTATATGAGCAAAGTTTTCAGTGATGAATGGATGAATGATCAAGGTTTTTTCGATAGTATTAATGCCGAAGAAGCGCAACAAATTGAATTTATAAAGTAAAACTTATTCAACAAACATAAAAAAAGCTACAAAGTAATTTGTAGCTTTTTTAGTTTATAGGTTTTTATTAAATCGAAGTCACATAACTTCCAAAAGTGTAGGTTTCATAGGTAAATGAATTTCCTTCTTTAGTAAAAGTGATATTTTTGAAAACAATCAAATGATTATAACCCGTAACCGCCGATGTGGTTGGACTAATAATTTCTGTGGTTGTAATATTAATAATTCCGCTCACTCCAGAAACACCATTACTTGCTTTCCATTCTTCTACAACCAAAGGCGTTGCAGGCGGAAAAGAAGCACAAAAATAAGTATTGCTTACGGTGGCGTCAAAAAGGCGATAAATCACTTGATTTGTGGCGTTAATCAATAATTCTGTAGGTTGATCAGCAGGCGTTACAACATTTGTAAATGAAGTTGTCGGAATGGTCAACACCAAAGCTTCTTTACTCTTAATTTTAAAAAACAAACCTTCACCACTACAAGTTTGAACCGTTGCCGCAGTATCAAAATTAAATTTTTGGATGGTCAAATCGCCATCGTCGCAACTGTTCAAAAATAGGAGCAAAGCGCACAAACCAATTAGTCTTTTCATTTGTTAAGAATTTTAGACAAAAATAGAATTTTTAATTTGTTCCAAAAGCATTCTTTTTTAATTAAATTCCGAAACCAACAGAATTGAGTATCTTTGAGCGAAATTTTACAAGAAACATGATCGCTTACAGATATTATTTTGCTGCTTTTACAGCTTTTTTTATATGGGGATTTTTTGGTTTGGCTCTAAAACCATTAGCGGATTATCCTTCATTGGACATCTTGTTTTACCGTATTTTTTTTAGCGTGGTTATCATGGGATTTCTCAACTTACTTTTTAGAAGAACGATTCTTAAAGAAAATAGGGTGAATTTCAAATTATTACCCGAAAAACTAATGCGAAAAACAATCGTTTTAACCATTACGGGTGCCATTTTACTTTCACTAAATTGGTTTGTATTTATCTATGTTGTCAATCACATTAGCCTAAATGCAGCGTCATTAGCTTATATGATTTGCCCAATTCTAACTACAGTTTTTGCTTTTTTTATATTAAAAGAAAAACTCAGCAATTGGCAATGGATTGCGGTTTTTATCAGTTGTATCGGTTGTGGGTTACTGTCAATCGATCATTTGGAGGATATTTTCTTTAGTTTTATTGTTGCCGCTACTTATGCGTTGTATTTAATTAGCCAACGCAATAATAATCAAATCGATAAATTTCTTTCGTTAACAATTCAATTGACAATAACCGCGATTATGATTTTGCCATTTTATCCAAAATACAGCGGAGTTGTTCCTGATTCGGCTTTGTTTTATATTTATTTATTGGTAATTGTTTTGTTTTTTACGATTACGCCTTTGTTTCTCAATTTATATGCCCTAAAAGGTATCAATTCGTCAACGGTTGGTATTATGATGTACATCAATCCGATAATTAACTTTTCGATTGCGGTGATAGTTTTTAATGAATCCGTAACTTTGTTGCAAATGGTTTCCTATTTTTTGATATTTGTAGCCGTAATTATTTTTAACGAAAAGCTATTATTTCCAAAACAGTCCAATCCTTTTGATTGATCAATGGTTCTCGAAAAATTGTAAATAAGAACATGAAAAAAGTATATCTCGATAACGCTTCAACTACTCAAATTCGCTCGGAAGTCCTTTCGGAAATGACCAAAAGTATGTCCGAAGATTTTGGAAATCCTTCGTCAACACACAGTTTTGGTCGAAATGCCAAAAGTAATTTGGAACTTTCAAGAAAATCCATTGCCAAACAATTGAATTGTAGCGCTCAAGAAATTATTTTTACTTCAGGCGGAACGGAAGCCATCAATTGGGTTTTACGTTCGGCTGTTAAAGATTTGAATATAAAACGAATTATTACTTCAAAAGTCGAGCATCATGCGGTTTTACATACTGTGGAAGCCTTAGAAAAAGAATTCGGAATCCAAGTTGATTTTGTTGCTTTGAAATCGGATGGCGCTGTTAATATTTCCGATTTGGTGGAATTACTTTCGCAAGAAACGAAAACGTTGGTCAGTTTGATGCATGTCAATAATGAAATCGGAACTGTTTTAGAACTTAAAGAAATTGGTCAAATTTGTCAACAATACAATGCCCTTTTTCATTCGGATACGGTACAATCTGTCGGAAAAACGCCAATTGATTTACAAGATTTACCAGTTGATTTTATAGTAGCAAGTGCGCATAAATTTCATGGACCAAAAGGCGTTGGGTTTTTATTTGCTAGAAAAAATATGGGTTTGAAGCCAATGATTTTTGGTGGTGAACAAGAAAAAGGCCTTCGACCAGGAACTGAGGCTTTGCATCAAATTGTTGGAATGACAAAAGCGTTTGAATGTGCCTATTTAAATATGGAAACCGAAAAAACGCATATTTCTAAATTAAAGAACTATTTATTGGAACAATTACAAATTCATTTTTCCGCCTTTAAAATTAATGGAAATCCTGATAATTTTTATACTATTTGTAACGTTTTACTCCCATTTTCGGAAGAAGAAACGCCCTTGCTTTTATTCAATCTTGATATGAAAGGCATTGCGGTTTCACGAGGCAGCGCTTGTCAATCGGGAAGTGCAAAACCGTCGCATGTATTGGCTGAAATTCTTACAAATGAAGATTTGAACAAACCCAGTTTGCGAATTTCTTTCAGTCATTACAACACAAAAGAAGATATAGATTTGTTTATTAACGCATTGAAATAATCTGTCATTTTAATATAAATTCCTTTAATTCTTCGTAAGTTTTAATTTTTGTGCTAACTTTTTCTTTGTTTAAAACACTTTCAATTTGTTTTGGAATGGGTAAAGTTAATTGTAAAATCGGTTCTACAGTATCCAAAAATTTAATAGGATGTGCCGTTTCTAAAAATACGCCAATCGAATTTGAATGTTTTTGTAATTCGGATTTGAGTCCTAAAAAACCAATAGCGCCGTGTGGTTCAGCGATATATCCTGAATTTTCATAAATGGATTTAATCGCTGTTTTGGTAGCTTCATCTGAAAAAGAATAGGAGGAAAAGTCTTTGTTAAATTCCGCTAAATCATATTTGTACAGTTCTTGAATTCGAACAAAATTACTTGGATTTCCAACATCCATTGCGTTTGAAATAGTCGCTATTGAAGGATTTGGTTCGTATTTACCAGTTTCTAAAAATCGAGGAACCGTATCATTTGCGTTTGTAGAAGCTACGAAATGTTCAATTGGTAAACCTAATTTTTTTGCCAAAATTCCAGCACAGATATTTCCAAAATTCCCACTCGGACATGAAAAAACAAGTGGTTTATTTTCAGATTTTAATTGTTTGTAAGCAAAGAAAAAGTAAAACATTTGTGGCAACCATCGCGCAATATTGATAGAATTCGCCGAAGTTAAATTTTTATCCGCAAGACTTTCGTCTAAAAATGCTTTTTTAACCATGTCTTGACAATCATCAAAAAAACCTTCAACTTCCAAGGCGGTACTATTTTGACCCAAAGTTGTAAGTTGCCTTTCTTGAATGTCGCTCACTTTTCCAGAAGGGTAAAGAATTACTACTTCAACACCTTTTACGCCTAAAAAACCGCTTGCAACGGCACCTCCCGTATCGCCAGAAGTGGCAACAAGAACAATGTTTTTGCTATTGTGATTGTCTTTATTGAAATAAGCCAAACAACGCGACATAAATCGGGCGCCCACATCTTTGAAAGCCATTGTCGGACCATGAAATAATTCTAAGGAATAAATGTTATTTTCAATTGGAACACATGGAAAATCAAAACAAAGCGTTTCAGAAATAATTTGTTTTAAAACATTTTCTGAAATTTCTTCTCCCACAAATTGACGAATCACTTCAAAGGCAATTTCTTCATTGGATAAGGAAGTTATGTTCTCAAAAAAATCAGACGAAAGTGGCGAAATGGTTTCTGGAAAATACAAACCGCGATCAGGCGCTAATCCCTGAATTACGGCTTCTTTAAAAGAAACCTTATGGTTTTTGTTGTTTAAACTGAAATAGTTCATTTTGTTAAAATATTATTTTATAGAATTCGAACCCCTTCTGAATTGATTCTTGAAACATGAATTTCAAAAGGAATTGTTGTTTTTTCAAAAATCGAAATCATGGCGTTTTTAACTTTTTCGGCGTTTTCAATTCCTTTGCTTAAAGCAAATATGGAAGGCCCCGAACCCGAAATTCCTGATCCCAAAGCACCCGCATTTAAAGATGCTTTTTTAATTTCTTCAAAATGTGGAATGAATTTTCCACGAAGCGGTTCAACTATTTCGTCGTGTAACGAACGTCCGATCAAATCATAATCATTCGAATACAATCCAGCGATTAATCCGCCAACATTTCCCCATTGAACAATGGCGCTTTTCAAGGAAATCATGGGTTGTAAAACCGCTCTCATTTCGGAGGTTTTTAATTCAATTTGTGGATGAATTACCGTTGCAAATAATTCATTAGGACTTTCAATTCGAATTACATCCAAAGGCGTATAACTTCTAACCAAAGTAAATCCGCCTAATAGGGCAGGAGCCACATTATCGGCATGTTCGCTGCCACTGGCAACCACTTCTCCTTTCATTGCAAATCGAACTAATTCGTTTCTGGAAAATGGTTTTCCTAGCAATTCATTAATACCAAAAACTGCACCAGCCGCACTTGCTGACGAACTTCCGATTCCGCTTCCTGCTTTTATATTTTTATAAATTTCCATCTCAAATCCGAATGGGGTTTCAACTTCATTTAGTAAGGCCAAAGCAGCAACTCCTGCTACATTTTCTTCCGTTTTAAGAGGTAAATCAGCACCAATTATCTTTGTAATTCGAACCCCTTTTTCGGCAACTTTTCGAATGATCATTTCATCACCAATAGTATCCAAACACAATCCTAACACATCAAATCCACAAGAAAGATTGGCGATTGTTGCAGGACAAAAGAGTTTTATTTCGTTCATAGTATTGGTCTTTAAATCTAAATTATTAAAGTCAAAAATCTTCTTTTATTAAGACTTTACGACAGTTTTATACATTTCCAATTCGGATAATATCGGCAAAAATTCCAGATGCGGTAACGGCCGCTCCAGCTCCTGCGCCTTTAATTAATAAAGGTTGATCGACATAACGGTCGGTGTAAAATTGTACAATATTGTCTTTTCCTTCCAAATTATAAAACGGACTATCCGATGGAATTAATTGCAATCCAACGCTGGCTTTTCCGTTTTCGAAAGAAGCAACAAATTTTAATCGGCAATCTTTGGCTTTTGCTTCCGCTAATAAATTATTAAAATGTGCTTTATGTTCGATTAATGAAGCAAAGAAATCGTCGTTGTTTGTAGTTTTCATACAAGCTTCTGGAAGGAACGAATTATTGACAATTGATTCCATTTCCATGTTATAACCACTTTCTCGAATCAAAATTAGAATCTTTCGCGCCACATCAACGCCGCTTAAATCTATTTTTGGATCCGGTTCTGTAAATCCTTGAACACCTGCTTCTTTTACGACATCATGAAAGCTATAATTTTCACTAAAATTATTGAAAATAAAATTCAAACTTCCCGAAAGAACAGCTTGAATTCGATGTACTTTATCGCCAGAAGCAATCAAATGTTTTAACGTGTCGATTATGGGTAATCCAGCTCCAACATTTGTTTCAAACAAGAACGGCGCATTGAATTTTCGCGACAATTGTTTCAAATTATTGTAATTTTCATAAGCCGAAGAACAGGCAATTTTGTTACAAGTTACCACAGCGATATTCTTTTTCAAATAATGTTCATAGGTTTTTGATACGCTTTCGTTGGCAGTAATATCAACAAAAATACTATTACGTAAATTGAGCTGTATTACCTTTGAAATAAAGGCTTCTTTATCGGTTGGTTCCCCATTTTGAAGTAAAGATTGCCATTCTTTTAAAGGAATACCTTCCTCGTCAAAATACATTTTTTTGGAATTTGATAATCCAATGACCCGAACGTTTAGTTTTCTGTTTTCTTTTAAAAATTTCTTTTGTTGCTGAATTTGATCAATAAATTTCTCACCGACATTTCCAACGCCCATTACAAACAAGTTTAATTGTTTTGTATTTTCTTCAAAAAAACGTTCGTGTAAGGTATTAAGCGCTTTTTTAACGTCTTGTTCGTTTATTACGACCGAAATATTACGTTCGGATGCGCCTTGAGCAATGGCTCGAATATTTACGTTGTTTTTTCCTAACGTACTAAACATTTTTCCACTTAAACCTTGATGGTTTTTCATGTTTTCACCCACCAACGCCACGATGCAAAGATTGTGCTCCACCAAACAGGGATCGATTTTGTTTTGAACTATTTCAAGTTCAAAAGCTTTGTCAATGGCAATTTGTGCTTTTAAGGCATCGATGCTCAATATTCCGATGCAAATGGAATGTTCTGAGGAGGCTTGTGTAATGAAAATCACGTTTATATTTTCATTAGAAAGCACTTCAAATAATCGTTTGGAGGAACCAGAAACGCCAATCATTCCGGGTCCTTCGAGTGTTAATAATGCTATTTTATCAATATGTGAAATTCCTTTAATAGGGTTTTCATTTCCTGTTTTAATGGCATCGGAAGCAATGTAAGTTCCAGCGGCCGATGGTTCAAAAGTATTTTTTATCAGAATTGGGATGTTTCTTTTTAAAACCGGTTGAATAGTTGGTGGATATAAAACTTTGGCACCAAAATGCGACAATTCCATTGCTTCTTGGTAAGAAATGGTTTCTATAGGTTGTGCTTGTTTTACAATTTTAGGATTGGCGGTGTACATTCCGTTCACATCGGTCCAAATTTCCAATTGGCTTGTAGGAAGTGCTGCCGCAACAATTGCTGCTGTATAATCAGAACCACCTCGTCCTAAAGTGGTATTATTTCCATCTAATGAAGACGCAATAAAACCAGGAATAACAGTTACTTTCGATTTGTTATCCTTAAAATAATCACCAATTAATTGATTGGAAATTTCAAAATTCACTATTGCTTTTCCAAATTGATTGTTGGTTTTAATCATTTGACGACTATCTTTATAACTGGCATTTTCAATTTTTTGTTGCAATGCTTTTGCAATAATTTGCGCCGATAACAATTCGCCAAAACTTAAAATAGTGTCCGAGGTTCTATTCGATAATTCGCCCAAAAGAAAACATCCGTCCAACAAAGTTTTGAGTTGATTGAGTTCGCTGTTAATGGTTTCTAAAAGTTCGGATTGTTTGCTTGAGGCAATTAATTCTGTAATTGCTTCGTGATGTTTGTTTTCAATTTGGCTAAAAACGGTTTTATAATTGGTGTCTTTATTCGCCGCATTTGCAGCAGCTAAAACCAACAAATCTGTTACCCCGCTAAATGCCGAAACAGTTACTACGAGTTGGTCATCTTTGGAAGCTGCTTCCACAATTTCTAGTACTAACTTGATGTTAGTGGCATGGGCAACCGATGTGCCACCGAATTTTAAAATTTTCATTATCGTATTTTTAAAAAATATTTGTTTTGATATAGCTATTCAATCATGGGTTTTTCTTTCGAAAAATATAAAAGTGGATTATATGATTAAATTATACCCCGAATGGGGTCGTAGTTGTAGTTGTATAAATAAAAGAAACTTCCCCAAAAATTGGAGAGAAAGTAGTTAATACCCTATTTAGGTCATGGTTGATCACAATCATTTATTTAATTCCCAAAAGTAATGTATTTCATTTAAATTAAGGTTTAGCCCAAATACTTTTACGAATTGTTTAGAATTTAACTTTTTTATTGTGATTATTTTATAGTTTGACAAACATTAAGACCCTAAAAATATATATATTGTAATAGAAACCTAGAATATTATTAACAAATCTTGCTTTTTAATTAGGATTTATTCAATTTTGACTTTTATAAAAACGACCAAATGGACAATTTTCATTATATCAGTAGCGATGTTCTTTCTTTAGAAACCATTAACGAAATTCTTTCGCAACACAAATTAATTGCACTTTCAGAAGAAGCCAAAGCCAATATTCAAAATTGTCGCGACTATTTGAATAAAAAAATGGCGGCAAACGAAGAACCCATTTACGGAATTAACACCGGTTTTGGGTCGCTATGTAATGTCAAAATTGCTACCGAAAACTTGTCGCAACTGCAAGAAAACTTAGTCAAATCGCATGCCTGTGGAACGGGTGATGAAGTGCCGCAAGAAATTGTAAAATTGATGTTGCTTCTAAAAATTCAATCCTTAAGTTATGGTCATTCGGGGGTTCAATTGGCTACCGTTGAAAGGCTGATTGATTTTTATAACAACGAAGTATTCCCAATACTATACACGCAAGGTTCCCTAGGAGCGTCTGGTGATTTGGCGCCTTTAGCACATCTTTCCTTGCCCATAATTGCCGAAGGCGAAGTTTATTTTGAAGGTCAAAAAAGAACATCAAAATCGGTATTGGATCATTTTAATTGGCAACCTATTGTACTTCAATCCAAAGAAGGTTTGGCACTTTTGAACGGCACACAATTCATGAGCGCTTATGGTGTTTTTGTGTTGCTAAAAGCTACGAAATATTCCTATTTAGCCGATTTAATTGGCACCATTTCGTTAGAAGGTTTTGATGGCAGAAAAGAACCCTTTAACGAACTCATTCATTTAATTAGACCCCACAAAGGACAAATTGTAACGGCCAATCGCGTGAACGAATTTTTGGAAGGAAGCCAAATAATCAGCCAGTTTAAAGCCCATGTTCAAGACCCGTATTCGTTTCGATGCATGCCGCAAGTTCACGGAGCTTCCAAAGACGCGATTGATTATGTAAAAAAAGTATTTAAAACAGAAATTAATTCGGTTACCGATAATCCAAATGTGTTTATAGAAAGCGACCAAATTATTTCGGGTGGTAATTTTCATGGACAACCCTTGGCGATTTCGCTAGATTTTCTTGCTATTGCTTTAGCCGAATTGGGCAGTATTTCCGAAAGACGAACCTATCAATTGATAGCAGGATTGCGCGGACTTCCCGCTTTTTTGGTTGAAAATCCAGGTTTGAATTCTGGTTTTATGATTCCACAATATACCGCCGCAAGTATTGTTAGTCAAAACAAACAATTGGCAACTCCGGCCAGTATTGATAGTATTGTTTCTTCCAATGGACAAGAAGACCACGTGAGTATGGGCGCTAATGCCGCTACAAAAGCCCTAAAAATAATGGAAAATTTAGAACGTATTTTAGCCATTGAGTTGATGAACGCTTCCCAAGCCGTTGCTTTTAGAAGTCCTTTAAAATCGAGTGATTTTATTGAGATGTTTTTGAAAGCCTATCGTGAGGAAGTTTCCTTTGTTAAAGAAGACCGAATTTTGCATTATGATATCCAAAAAACAGTCGCTTTTTTGAATAGCTTTCAAATTGAATTAGAATAATTTAGAATTCAAAATCTAAGCTAATTAATTTATTTGTGTTTAAAATTCTTTTCGATGGCCAAAATCATTTCGCCAGCAATGTCTTTGTTAGTAGCGCCTTCAATACCTTCTAGCCCTGGCGATGAATTTACTTCCAACAATAATGGCCCTTTGGAAGACCGAATAATATCGACGCCAGCTACTTTCAAATCCATGGCTTTTGCGGCACGAATGGCAATTCTTTTTTCCTCGGGCGTTACTTTTATAACAGAGGCCGTTCCGCCAAGGTGGATATTCGCACGAAATTCTCCCGGAAGCGCTTCCCGTTGAATAGCCGCTACCACTTTTCCGTCGATTACAAAACAACGAATGTCTTTTCCGTTGGCTTCTTTGATAAATTCTTGAACCAAAATATTAGCATTCAAACTTTTGAAAGCATTAATTACGCTTTCTGCTGCTTTTTTGGTTTCGGCTAAAACGACGCCTTTTCCTTGGGTTCCTTCTAATAATTTTACAATTAATGGGGGTCCGCCAACCATTTTAATTAAGTCATTGGTATCCAATGGTGAGTTGGCAAATCCCGTTGTTGGAATATCCACACCATGATTTAAAAGCAATTGTAAGGAATATAATTTATCTCTGGATTGCGTAATTGCCGATGCTGAATTCAAACAAAAAACCTTTAAAGCTTCAAATTGACGCGTTAACGCACAGCCATAAAAGGTAATACTTGGACGAATTCTGGGAATAATGGCGTCAAAATCGTCAAGCACCCGACCACCACGATAATGAATTTCAGGGTTGGTCGCATCGAGTTTCATATAGCACTCTTTGATGTTTAGAAAGTGCATTTCGTGTCCGCGCATTTCGCCTGCTTCGATAATTCTTTTGTTGCTATAAAGTTCCGGATTACTGGCCAATAAACCGATTCGTAAACCCGTTGTTGCTTTGCTTGAAGGGAGATATAGTTCATTTAGGTTTTCGGCAGTGGGTTGTCCCAAAAGGTATTGTTGTTCAGGGTCAACCAGCACGCGTCCGCTCATCGCTTCACGTCCTAATAACATCCTGAAACCCATTGAATCTCGATTGGTCAACGTCATTTCGATAGACCAATCGGTAGTTCCAATTTGAAGATCGGCACGAATTACATAGCGTTGTTCTCGAAAACCGCTGGAACTTTTCACGATTCGTTTATCTACCAATGGCGCTTCACAATGAATGACCGTTTTGACGTTATTTTGAATAGGATTGATATCAAACTTCACCCAGCTTTCACCTTCTTTAGAAAAAGGGATAATATTGATAGCGTGAAGGGCAGAGGTTTTCGCTCCCGAATCGACTCTTGCTTTAATAATTGGAATTCCTAATGCTGGAAAAGAGCACCACTCTTCACTTCCGAGTATAACTTTATTTTGTAGCATATTCTTTACTTGATAACTTTTTTATTAATTTAATAAAGGAATAAAGGAAAAAACCTACTTTTCAGTAGGTTTTTCTGTCTTGTTAACTTTCACGATTAACTCTTGCAATGTATCATCTAAATCCATGAAAATTTCATCGCCGGTGCCAATTTTTGAAGTAATAATTTCTTCAGCTAGTGCATCTTCAACGTATTTCTGAATGGCTCTTTTTAAGGGTCTTGCGCCAAATTGCTTGTCAAAACCTTTATCGGCAATAAATGCTTTTGCTTTGTCTGAAAGATTTAGTTTGTATCCTAATTCTTCAATTCGTAAAAATAATTTTTTTAATTCAATTTCAATAATTAGATCAATATCATGTTTTTCGAGTGCATTAAAAACAATCACATCATCAATTCGATTTAAGAATTCGGGAGCAAAGGCTTTTTTAAGGGCGTTTTCGATGATACTTTTTGAATTTTCATCGGCTTGCGAAATTTTAGCAGCGGTTCCAAATCCAACGCCTTGTCCGAAATCTTTCAATTGTCGTGCGCCAATATTGGAAGTCATAATGATAATGGTGTTTTTAAAATCGATTTTTCTACCCAAACTATCAGTAATGTAGCCATCATCCAGAATTTGAAGCATCATGTTAAAAACATCGGGATGTGCTTTTTCTATTTCGTCAAGAAGTACTACACAATAGGGTTTTCTTCTAACTTTTTCGGTTAATTGACCACCTTCTTCATAGCCAACATAGCCGGGAGGCGCTCCAACCAAACGCGAAATAGCAAATTTTTCCATGTATTCGCTCATGTCGATACGTATTAGAGAATCTTCCGAATCGAATAATTCTTTGGCCAAAACTTTGGCTAATTGTGTTTTTCCAACGCCAGTTTGTCCTAAGAAAATAAATGAACCAATCGGACGGTTAGGGTCTTTCAATCCAGCTCGATTTCGTTGAATAGAACGTGCGATTTTTAATACTGCTTCATTTTGCCCAACTACTTTATCTTGAATAAGTTCTGGTAGTTTTGCTAATTTGTTACTTTCAGTTTGAGCAATTCTATTTACAGGAATTCCGGTCATCATCGAAACCACATCAGCAACATTGTCCTCGGTTACTAAAATCCGATTGTTTTTGGCTTCTTCCTCCCAATGTTCTTGGGCAATTGCTAAATCTTTCTCGATGCGTTTTTCGTCATCACGAAGTTTAGCGGCTTCTTCATATTTTTGTTTTTTAACGACTGAACTTTTTAATTCACGCACTTCTTCCAATTGTCGTTCTAAATCTAAAACTTGAACTGGAACATCAATATTGGTAATATGCACACGAGAACCCGCTTCGTCTAGTGCGTCAATCGCTTTGTCTGGAAGAAAACGTTCGGACATATAGCGGTTGGTTAATTTTACACATGCTTCAATCGCCTCAGGAGTGTAGGTAACATTATGATGGTCTTCGTATTTGTTTTTAATATTATTTAAAATAGTAATTGTTTCCTGAACCGATGTAGGTTCGACAATTACTTTTTGGAAACGTCTTTCTAAAGCACCGTCTTTTTCAATATATTGACGGTATTCGTCCAAAGTTGTTGCGCCAATACATTGAATTTCGCCTCTTGCTAAAGCGGGTTTAAACATATTGGAAGCATCCAAAGAACCAGTTGCACCACCTGCACCAACGATAGTGTGGATTTCGTCGATAAACAAAATAATATCGTCGTTTTTTTCCAATTCGTTCATAACGGCTTTCATTCGTTCTTCGAATTGACCACGGTATTTTGTTCCGGCAACAAGACTAGCTAAATCTAGCGTTACAACCCGTTTATTGAATAATATCCGAGATACTTTCTTTTGGATAATTCGCAAAGCAAGTCCTTCGGCAATGGCAGATTTTCCAACACCAGGTTCGCCAATTAATAAAGGATTGTTCTTTTTTCGACGGCTCAAAATTTGGGAAACACGTTCAATTTCTTTTTCGCGCCCAACAACAGGGTCTAATTTTCCTTCTTCGGCCATTTCGGTTAAATCCCTACCAAAATTATCCAACACTGGTGTTTTTGATTTTTTATTCGATTTGTTGGCAGGATTATTAAAACTGTCTCCTTTTAGGCTGTCATCTTGTCCTGAATCGTCATTAAAAGATTCGGATTTTGGAAGGTTTTCCAAAAAATCTTCTTCGTTGTGGTTTGGTGTCATGTTTATATATTGTTCTTTAACTGAATCGTAATCAATTTTTAGTTTATTCATCAGTTTGGTTGTTGGATCATTCTCATTTCTTAAAATACATAATAAGAGATGCGCAGTACTAATTAAAGTACTTTGAAAAACTTTTGCTTCCAGAAAAGTAGTCTTTAAAGCCCGTTCCGCTTGTCGGGTAAGATGAAGATTTTTCTTTTCATTACTAATTTCGACATTTGGAATTGCGGGGCTAAGGATTTCAACTTTTCTACGTAAAAAATCCAAATCAATTGCAAGATTGTTTAGAATATGAATTGCTTTTCCGTTTCCGTCTCTCAAAATACCGAGCATTAAATGCTCTGTACCAATAAAGTCGTGGCCCAAACGAAGGGCTTCTTCTTTACTGTAAGTTATAACATCTTTGACTCTCGGTGAAAAATTATCATCCATAATATGTAGTTATTCGTAATGTAAATTTAGTAAATAAATGCTGTAAATACAAAAATTATACCCTTCAACACTATTGTCAGCTAAATGACAAAAAATAATTAAATTTTTAAGTTAATTCTTTATTAATTTATTAACTTAAAGTGCCATATAATTTGTTAATAAATTGACAAAAATTATATCAAATTATAGTTAAAAAAAGGTTCAGAAAGTTTATATTAGCAAGATTTTTAATACAAAATAATTTTTTAATAATAAATAGAATATGTCTAACGGAGAAAAATTAATTCCTATAAATATAGAGGATGAAATGAAATCAGCCTACATCGATTATTCGATGTCGGTAATTGTATCAAGAGCACTTCCAGATGTAAGAGATGGTTTGAAACCAGTGCATCGAAGAGTCCTTTACGGTATGTATGATTTAGGTGTTTTTTCGAATAAAGCCCATAAGAAATCAGCAAGAATTGTAGGAGAAGTTTTAGGAAAGTATCACCCTCACGGCGATACATCCGTATATGATGCCATGGTTCGTATGGCCCAAGAATGGAGTATGCGATATCTTTTAGTTGATGGTCAAGGAAATTTTGGTTCGGTTGATGGCGATAGTCCTGCAGCAATGCGATACACAGAAGCCAGAATGCGAAAGATTTCAGAAGAAATCATGGCCGATATCGAAAAAGAAACCGTTGATTTTCAATTGAATTTTGACGATACTTTATACGAACCAAAAGTAATGCCAACAAGGGTTCCAACGTTATTGATTAACGGAGCGACGGGTATTGCGGTGGGTATGGCGACTAATATGCCTCCGCATAATTTAACCGAAGTTATCAACGGAACATTGGCGTTTTTGGAGAATGAAGAAATTGAAATCGACGAATTAATGAACCATATTAAAGCCCCAGATTTTCCAACTGGAGGAATAATATACGGATATGAAGGCGTTCGTGAAGCATTCAAAACAGGTCGTGGTCGAATTGTGATGCGCGCCAAAGTCGCTTTTGAAGAAGTGGAAGGTCGCGAATCTATTATTGTTACTGAAATTCCTTATCAAGTGAATAAGGCCGACATGATTAAAAAAACGGCTGATTTAGTAAATGATAAAAAAATTGATGGTATTGCGAATATTCGAGATGAATCGGATAGAAACGGAATGCGAATCGTATATATTTTAAAGCGTGATGCTACGCCAAACGTAGTTTTGAATACGCTTTATAAATTTACCCAATTGCAAGCTTCTTTTAGCGTAAATAATATTGCATTAGTAAAAGGACGTCCGCAAATGTTGAATCTAAAAGACATGATTCATTATTTCATCGAGCACCGTCATGATGTTGTGGTTCGTAGAACACAATTTGAATTACGAAAAGCCGAAGAAAGAGCGCACATTTTGGAAGGATTAATTATAGCTTCTGACAATATTGATGAAGTAATTGCATTAATTAGAAGTTCAAAAAATACTGATGAAGCTAGAGAAAAATTAGTTGAACGTTTCAAATTATCAGATATTCAATCGCGTGCTATTGTTGAAATGCGTTTGCGTCAATTGACAGGTCTTGAACAAGATAAGTTGCGAGCTGAATTTGAAGAATTGATGAAATTAATCGAACATTTGAAAGCCTTATTGGCCGATGTGAATTTAAGAACAGCATTAATCAAAGAAGAATTAATCGAAATTCGTGATAAATATGGTGATGCTCGTCGTTCGACAATTGAATATTCTGGTGGCGATGTAAGTATTGAAGATTTAATTGCCGATGAAAATGTGGTAATTACCATTTCGCATGCGGGTTATATTAAACGTACGAATTTAACCGAATACAAAACTCAAAATAGAGGAGGAGTTGGTCAAAAAAGTGCTGGAACAAGAGATCAAGATTTCTTAGAACACATGTTTGTTGCGACAAATCACCAATATATGATGTTCTTTACTCAAAAAGGAAAATGTTTCTGGATGCGTGTTTATGAAATACCTGAAGGAAGCAAAACCGCCAAAGGACGTGCTTTACAGAACTTAATCAACATTGAAAGCGATGATAAAGTAAAAGCATTTATTTGTACACAAGACCTAAAAGATAAAGAATACACCAACAGCCATAATTTGATTATGGTGACCAAAAAAGGGCAAGTGAAGAAAACGTCTTTAGATAAATATTCAAAACCACGTGTAAACGGAGTTGCAGCTATTACTATTAAAGACGGCGACGAATTATTAGAAGCCAAATTAACGGATGGAAACAGCCAAATTATGATTGCCGTTAAATCCGGAAAAATGGTTCGTTTCGAAGAAAGCAAAACCCGTCCGATGGGAAGAACCGCTTCTGGAGTTCGTGGAATTACCTTAAAAGACGAATCCGACGAAGTAATCGGAATGGTTTCTGTGAATGATATGAATAGCGAAATTCTTGTTGTTGCCGAAAATGGATACGGAAAACGTTCAAGTATTGACGAATACCGAATTACAAATCGAGGTGGAAAAGGAGTTAAAACGCTAAATATTACCGAAAAAACAGGTAAATTAATCTCTATAAATTCCGTTACCGATGCCGATGATTTAATGATTATCAATAAATCTGGATTAACCATTCGTATGGCTGTTGAAGATTTACGAGTAATGGGTCGCGCTACGCAAGGGGTGAAATTAATCAACATTAAAGGAAACGATTCTATCGCTGCCGTAACGAAAGTAATGAAAGACGATGTCGTAGAACCCGAATTGGATGAAGACGGAAATGTAATCGAAACAGAAGCTATTGAACGAGTGAAACCGGTTTTAGAAATTCTTGAAGACGAAGAAGGAGCGGATGATGACGATGATGATGACGATACCGAAGTTGAAGAGGATGAAGACGATGAAGCAGAAGATGATGATTCTGACGAATAATAAATATTAATTTAAATTATATAGTATGAAAAGTAAATATGTAATCCTTGCATCAGTCATTCTGATTTCGGCAAGCACTTTTGCTCAAAAAGATCAAATTAAAGCGGCCGAAAAAGCATTGAAAAATGGAAATTCAGCAGAAGCCAATTCGTTTCTTATGCAAGCGGAACCTTTGTTATCTAATGCTACGGAAGCCGAAAAAGCGCAATATAATTTTGTAAAAGGAAATACGCTTCTTGATTTAGCTTCCAAAAATGTAGATGCTGATGCCAATCAATCCGAAGCCGCAAAAGCTTTTAAAGACGTAATTTCGATTGAAAAAGCATCTGGAAAACCTAAATATAGCGAACCAGCATCGGCTTCTTTGTTAACTATCAAAAATAAATTAATAAATAGCGCTATTGAAGAAGGTACCAATAAAAATTATTCGCTTGCCGCTTCAAAACTGTATGCTGCTTATGAATTGGATACTACCGATTTAGAGAAATTGTATTACGCTGCTAATTATGCAGTTAACGGAAAAGATTATGATGCTGCGTTGAACTATTATCTCGAATTAAAAACGAAAAAATTTACTGGCGAAGGAGAAGCTTTCTATGCTGTAAATAAAGAATCCAAAAAAGAGGAGAGTTTTAATACCAAACAAGAACGCGATATTTTTGTAAAAGGAGGAAGCCATGAAAGTCCACGTGATGAAAAAATTCCATCCAAAAAAGGCGAAATTTATAAAAACATCGCCCTTATTTTAATCGAAAAAGGAAAAACAGAAGAAGCCAAAGCGGCTATTACTGAAGCTGTAGCTGAAAATCCAGACGATACCAATTTATTGTTATCAGAAGCTGATATTTATTTGAAAGCCAATGACCTTGTAACGTACAAAAAGAAAATCACAGCCGTTTTGGAAAAAAATCCAGATAATGCCGATTTAATTTTCAATCTTGGAGTGATCAGTTACAATAATAAAGAATTAGTAGAAGCTGAAAAATTTTATACCCGAGTTATTGCCATTAATCCAAAATATGCCAATGCTTATTTGAATTTAGCAATTTTGAAATTAGATGCTGAAAAAGGTTTGATCGATAAAATGAATAAATTAAGTACGTCGACCTCGGACATGAAAAAATATGATGTGTTGAAAAAACAACGCGATGATGTATTCAAAAGCGCAATTCCGTATTTGATTAAAGTAGTGGAATTGGACGAAAACAACATTGAAGCATCAAAGACCTTGCTAAATGTTTATAATGCTTTAGAAATGATGGCAGAAGCCAAAGAGTTGAAAGCGAAAATTAAAAAGTAAATCACAAATAATTAAAAAATCCCGTTTATTGCTAAACGGGATTTTTTTATATAATTTTTTTAATAACGCGCAGTTTGTGAGTATGTCGATTGGTTTCAGCATTATAAATTCCCAAATGATCGAGTCGGTCAATCCGAACCTTTCCGCTGGCGTGAATAATATAATTGTCTTGCATAATAATACCAACGTGGATAATATTTCCTTCTTCATTATCAAAAAAAGCCAAATCGCCTGGTTCACTTTCTTCGATAAAACTCAACGCTTCGCCTTGATTGGCTTGCTGAGAAGCGTCACGAGCTAAGGAATATCCGTTTAATTTATAAACCATTTGTGTAAATCCAGAACAATCAATACCAAATGGTGTTTTTCCTCCCCATAAATACGGCGCGTTCAAATACATAAACGCGGTTTCAATC
>CAIMBK010000074.1 GCA_903839195.1 uncultured Bacteroidota bacterium
AAAAAAAAAGGAAAAAATAAACAGAACCAATAAATACAGAGAACAAACTTCGGATATGATTTTTTCATTGGGAGAAAATAGAAAAAACAAACTTTCGGATTTTACTAGAAACAATACAGATGAGGTAGCGCTTATTTTGAAAAATAACTTTACAAGAATTACTTTGGTGGACAACAATTTTACCGAAAGAGTGACCATCGATTCTAATATTGTTTTTATTAATGACGATCAAGAAATTAAAATGAATGACATCGCCGTTGTTGAAATTAAACATTCAAAAACATCTCAGAATTCACCTTTAATTCAGTTTTTAAAACAAAAAAATATCAGAGAACAAAGTTTTAGCAAATATGTTTTCGGAATCATATCATTAATGCCACACGTTAAAAAAAATAATTTTTTAAAAATAATCAAAAATATAAACAACATTTAAAATAATGGAAAATACAGAACTAGTAGCAGCATTTAATTTATCAGAATTCATTTTTCGCGCCTTAATTGACATCGTTACCATGGTTATTTTGGTCGGATTTATATATTATCCAAAATACAAAAACAAAGATTTTATTTTCACTTTTTCGATTTTCAATGTCATCAACTTCTTGATTTGTGTTCTTTTAGGTTCGGCAAAAATCAAAGTTGGATTTGCCTTTGGGCTTTTCGCTATATTTTCGATTATTCGTTATAGAACTATATTAATTTCCATCAAAGACATGGGATATTTCTTTGTTTGTGTCGCACTTGGAATGTTAAATTCTCTAGCCGTTATCGAAGAAAATCCGCTTGTTTTGATTTGCTGTAATATATTCGTCTTGTTGATGATATTTTTACTCGAAAAACTTGACTTTCTGGATAACGAAAATTCAAAAGATATTGTTTATGATAATATCAATTTAATTAAACCGCAAAACCGCGAGGAATTAATTGCCGATTTAAAAGAACGAACAGGCTTGGAAATTCACAAAGTAGTGGTGTTGTCTATTAATTATTTGAAAGATACGGCATTGATAAAAGCCTATTATTATTCGAAAATTAGCGAAAATAACGTTTCTACCTTTGAAGATAAAGACAACGATTAATTGATGAAAAAAAACAGTTGTCTCCTTTTCCTTTTATTTGTTTCAACAAACATTTTTTCGCAATTAATGCCTGATTTTCAGCTGCGTTTGAATCCTTCGTTAGAATATAACTTTAATAAAAAATGGGGAACTTCATTTGATTATATGTATTGTCTGGAGGATAATGTAAATCAATTTCAAGGAAGTATTTTGCAATTGGGATTTGATTTTTCACCATCCAAAAAAATTAAATTTGGAATAGGTTATCGTTTTACAACTTCTTATGTTCAGGACAATCATCGTTTTTTAGCTATCGCACAATACAAGCGGAAATTCAAGCAATTTGCTATTGGAGGTGCTATTAGATATGAGTTTCAAACCGATAATTTTGATTCTGAATACATGCAATTTTTTAATGAACCAACCAATACTTTTCGAGAAAAACTGATTTTTGATTATAAAGTTCCAAATTCTAAATTATCACTGACATTTTCTCCTGAAATTTTTCTTCGTATCAATCAAGTTGGGATAAATTATAATAGAATTCGGTATGATTTTGGTTGCAAATATGATTTCAAACATGGGCAAACACTTGGTTTATCAATGTTTTTTGATGATTATGCCGATAATCGTAAAGCCGACAGATTTGTTTTTGTGACCAACTACAATCTTAATTTAAATAATTTATTTAAAAAAGCCAAAAAAACTAAAAAAGCTTCCCAAATTGTTCCTTAAATAAAATCGAATGGCTTCTTTTTTTTTAAATATAAATAAAATTTATATTCTGAAATAATGTTCTATTTTTATTAATAAACTATACTTTGCAAGAATTATTAATTAATATCGTCTAAAAAGATAAATATACTCATTATGAAAAATACACTTTTGATTCTAATTAGTTTAATATGCACAAGTGTTTTTTCGCATACAATCCATTATGATAAAGTTGTTTTGAGACATTGGGCCATTACAAAAGAGCACAAATTTGTAGATGGGACATTTTATATGCTCAAAGACGGAAACGTATATATTGAAGACGCCAGTGAAAACATTGTTCATTTTCCGATTCATTATTTGTCTAAAGAAGACCAGACATTTGCATTAAAAAAAGCAGATTCTGTAAAAAATTTAAACACGATTTCGCAATCAAAAACGCATGAAAATCAATCTCTTTTTGACTTTAAATTTTGGGTGGTATTATTTTCATTACTAGTATTTTCCTATTTTATTTATTCCGTTGCTGACAAACAAAAAGTAAGCTATTTGTTCCCTATTTTGTTAGTTGGAATTATTGCTGCTTTATATGGTTTTACCAAAAAAGCACTTACCACAACGGATCCTGTTTTTGTAAATTCAGCATTTGTGCCTTTTGCATCTAACGTGAGTACTTCTTGGGATAATACTTATTTTTATGTAAATTCAAAAGGAATTCCAAATCACACAATGATGGTTGGTATTTCGAATAATGGATGGCAACAACAAGTACCAATTCCGCAATGTTATATCGGAACAAATGCTTGGAGTATTCCATTAAACCCGGTAATCGCTGCCTCACCAGTTCCAGTTAGTGCAAGCCATTTCTTGAAAGGCGCTATTGCCATTGCCGCAAATGGAGTTGCAATATTTAATTACCATACCAATACAGGTGTAGATTCCTTTTTAGATGGCCAATTAGATACTTATGGAGGTCATTGTGGTCGCGGTGACGATTATCATTATCACACAGCTCCCATGCATTTATATTCTTTAGGACAAACAACAACGAATCTTCCATGCGCATTTGCTTTGGATGGTTTTGCAGTTTATGGAAGTTTGGAGCCCGACGGAACCGCAATGGCAGCCCTTGATACAAATCACGGACATTATGGAGCCAATGGAGTTTATCATTATCACGGAACCGCTACAGCCCCTTATATGATTGGAAATATGGTTGGGCAAGTTACAGAAGATACCAATTTGCAAATTGTTCCTCAAGCGCAATCGCACCCCGTACGTAACGAAAATTGGACGCCGTTGGGAGGTGCTTTAATTACTTCTTGTACATTAAACAATACCAATAATGGATATAATTTAACTTATACTTTAAATGGTCTTGCTGGGTACGCAACAAATTTTAGTTGGGTTGGAACGGTTTATACCTTTAATTATGTTACTCCGACAGGAACTACAACGCAAAATTATATTGGTTTTGCGCAATGTACGGTTCCAAATTTAGGAATTCCGGAAATTGCTTTGAGTGATACCAATATTGTAATTTATCCCAATCCTGCGACAGATGTTTTGAATATTCAAGTTAAAAACGGAATACCAACTTCTGACATTCAGTCAATTGCAATTTATGGAACGAAAGGCGAATTGATTTCTAAAACTAGTAATTACAAACCAACTATTGACGTTAAAAACCTTTCAAAAGGGAATTATTTTGTAAAGATTCAATTTTTAAATTATTTAGTAACCAAAAAAGTTTTGGTAAAATAAGCAACTTTCCCTATGAAAAATAAATTACTTTTCTCAACGATTCTTTTACATTCATTTTTGATTTTTAGTCAAAGTGTATCGCGAACAATTCTATTATTACCTGATACGGGTCAAACATCCAGTTATACTTCCACTTTTGGCGAAGACCATGATTATTCAATAAATACGCCAGCTTTCACCAATTTATTCAATGGAACCATTGTTGACAACATCACCGGATTAATGTGGCAGCAAGTTGATGGTGGCGAAATGACGCATGAAAATGCCATAATTTATTGTGACAATTTGGTTTTAGGAGGTTTTACGGACTGGCGATTACCAACACCAATGGAATCTTTCAGTATTATAAATCATCAAAATTCCAATCCAGCTATTAATACCAATTATTTTTCATCTTCAAACACACCAGGAGCCGAATATTGGTGGACGAGTGTTTTCGAAAATAATTCGACCACAAAAGTTTGGTGTACCAATTCTGGTGGCGGAATCGGAAATCATCCAATATCAGAAACAATTAGTGCTGGCGGAACAAAAAGATTCAATACCAGAGCGGTTCGAACTTTAAGTAGTCCGATTTTTATGGCCAATCATTTTACCGATAATAACGACGGATCGATAACCGATAATTTAACGCAATTGGTTTGGCAAAAAATTCCAAATCCGAATGTTTTAACTTGGGAACAAGCATTGGTTTATGCCGAAGGACTTACATTAGGAACCGCCTCCGATTGGCGTTTGCCAAATATCAAAGAATTACAATCTATTAACAACGAAGGAGCTACAAATCCATCTGTTTTTTCAACCTATTTTTCAAATTTAGGGGTTCATAATTTCTGGTCTTCAACGTCGCTTCCTAATCAAACAACCAAAGCATGGTATTGGAATACCCAATTCGGAATTACCACTTATGACTTGAAAACCAACACAAATTATGTGCTTTGTGTTAGGGGAAATCCAATTTTGACTTCGAATGAATTTATAGCACAAAACGATATAAAAGTGTTTCCAAATCCAACTTCTAATTATGTCTTAGTAGCTTTTCCAAAAGAAATAAATTTGGTTCAAATTGAAATGACCGATGCTTTGGGAAAAATTGTTTTTTCTAAGGAAATAAAACCCATTTCAAACGAATTTAAACTAGATGTTCAAGGTTTTTCAGAAGGAATTTATTTTATCAACGTACTTCACAAAAATTCAAAAAGCACCTTCAAAATAGTCATAAAGAAATAATCAATGTTAAAAAAAATCGGAATAATTACGCTACTGTTTATTGGATTTAATAATTACGCACAACAGCGCAACGTAGTTTTAATTATTGCCGACGATTTAGGGAAAGATTATTGCGATATATATCCCGATCATGAAACAAATGTTGTTAATTTAACCAACGTAAGGCGCCTTTTACCTCGTGGAGTTGTTTTTAATAATGCTTGGTCCAATCCTCTGTGTTCGCCTACTCGCGCTGGAATTCTTACCGGTAGGTATAGTTTTAGAACCGGTGTGGGAGATGTTGTTGATGGAGGAAACACAAAATTGAATATAAATGAAAATACGATTCCAAAAGTGTTGAATCTTTTTTCTCCAAATGGAATTTCTAAAGCCTGTATCGGAAAATGGCACGTGACAACTGCAGGTCCTGCAGGATATAATTATCCAACCGTAATGGGTTTTGATCATTATGAAGGAAATTTAGCTGGTGCCTTAGGACAACCAGGTCAATTGGCAATTGGTTATACGAATTGGACAAAAATAACCAATGGAGTAAGTTCCACGTCTACCAATTATGCAACCACAGAAAATGTAAACAATGCCATTTCGTATATTAATAGTCAACCCGCAACAAAACCATTTTATTTGCATTTAGCATTTAATGCGCCCCACACGCCGTATCATTTGCCTCCAGCGAACTTAATTTCCAATACAACATTATCTGGAACACAATCGGATATTACAGCCAATCCCGTTCCATATTTTCAAGCGATGACCGAAGCAATGGATAATGAAATTGGCCGATTTTTTGATTATTTGATCACTTCTGGAAAATGGGATAATACCGATATTATTTTTATTGGCGATAATGGCGATGATTCTTTGGTCGCGCAAACCAATCCTTCAAAAGGAAGTATTTATCAAGGTGGCGTAACCGTTCCGTTTATAATTTCAGGTCCCGATGTTGTAAATCCGAACCGAACAAGCGATGCTCTTGTAAATACCGCCGACTTATTTGCTACAATATTAGAATTATTTGGCGATATGAATTGGCAAAGTCAAATTCCAAATACAATCGTTGATAGTCATAGTTTGTTGCCTATTTTGTTGAATCAATCCACATCGGTTCGACCATGGGCATTTACAGAAGTTTTTAAACTTTCTCCAACTCCAGGCGATGGAAAAGCCATTCGAAATGAGGATTATAAACTATTAAAATTTGATGACGGAACCGAAAAATTTTTCAATTTGACTTCAAATCCTTCCGAAGTAAACAATCAAAATATTTTATTAGGAACTTTAAATTCGACGCAATTGACTAATTATAGTTATTTGTGTAATCAAATGTCGACTTTGGTTGGAACGACCAATTATTGCAACGCACTTTCTAATAATTCGTTGCCAATTACGGAAGCTTCAAAATCTGTTTTTCCAAATCCATTTCACGCAAATATTAATTTGCAATCCGCAACAGAAGGTACTTTTTTTGAATTATATTCCAATTTTGGTCAATTAATTTATAAAGGAAAAGAAATCGAAAAACAAGATTTTTCCGCTTTATTAAATGGTTTGTATTTCTTAAAAGCAACCGATACAACTACAACCATATTTAAACTTATAAAACAATAAATGACTTTTGAAGCTTTTTCATAAGAAATCGGTAAATCAAAATTACCACAATTGGCTTATTTCTGATTTTAAATAACTTAAAGCCGCATTACTCGGCGATTGTTTGTCCATTAAATCATTCAAAATCATTTCACGCAATTTATTTGCAGAATCAACAGTTTCGCTCATATTCGCTTTACGAATCATTTGAATAGTAGCGTTTTTGGCTGTAATAATAATGGTCCAACATTCATCAGAAAGATAAATTTGTTGCGTTAAATTGTGTTCAAATTCTTGCTCAATTTGCGCAATTACATAATTTTCATATTCATTTTTATCTTCAGAAAGTGGCGTAATTCGAATCAAAAGTTTGGTTGGATTTATTCGTTCCAAAAACAAAGTCATTCTTTCAAACGCTTGTAAACGAATTGGTAAAGCATCTTTTTGCGCTTCTTTATTCAATAAATACCGACGTCGACCTTCTTCGTTTTTGGTATGCAAACTAAAAAAATAAAAAGCTACAGCGCCAGTTATTATAGAGGGTAACGAATAACTTATTATTTCCAACATTTTTGCTGTTTCCATTTGTGATTTTATTTAAAATTTTGCTGAATCAAAACGCAAATTAACGAATAATCAAATAAACAAATCAGTACATTTGATAAAAATTTATAGCTTTTGGAAACTTATATTTTACTTTTACTTTGCGCAGCCGCTTTTTTGGCAGGATTTGTCGACGCAATTGTTGGCGGTGGTGGACTTATTCAAACCCCAATGGGATTGATTTTATTGCCAAATCTACCCGTTGCCACTATTATTGGAACCCTGAAAATCCCCTCTTTTAGTGGAACATTTATTGCCGCAATCCAATACCTGAAAAAAGTTGAAATGAATTGGAAATTACTTCTAATCATGATGGTTTTAGCAATTCCTTCCGCATTTTTAGGTTCTACTTTATTGACTTATGTGAGTAATGATTTCATGAAACCCTTATTGTTGGTTGTGCTTTCTTTGTTGGTTTTTTATACGTATGCCAAGAAAAATTTCGGACAACATTCAGACAAATCCTATTCGTTTCAACAACAAATTCTGTATGCCATTTTAATTAGTTTTTTTATTGGTTTTTACGATGGATTTATTGGTCCTGGAACCGGAAGTTTTTTGGTTCTTGCCTTTATTACTTTGCTCGGATATGATTTTCTTCAGGCTTCCGCCAATGCCAAAATGGTAAATTTAGCTACTAATTTTGGTTCGATTATTCTTTTTATTTATAAAGGAAAAATCATCTGGTTAATAGCCATTCCAATGGCGATTTGTAACGCAATTGGCGGATTCATCGGCGCAAAACTTGCCATAAACAAAGGCAACAAGTTTATCCGAATTTTCTTTTTGATTGTTGTTATTGCTACATTAATTCGTTTTGGATACGATGTTTTTTTTAAGAAATAATTTATTTTTTTTGTTAATATATTATCCAAAATGTTCCTAAAAACGTACTTTAAAACTCCGAGAATTTCCGTATTTTTGTGAACCAAATTTGGAAATTGACCATGCAAAAACACATCAGCCAACTTAACGAAGCCCAACAAGAACCCGTTCTTCAAAAAGATGGGCCAATGATTATTATTGCGGGTGCTGGTTCTGGAAAAACTCGTGTTTTGACCGTTCGAATTGCTTATTTAATGAGTTTGGGCGTTGACGCTTTTAGTATTTTGGCACTAACATTTACTAATAAAGCGGCTCGAGAAATGAAAAGCCGAATTTCCGATATTGTAGGTTCCAATGAAGCCAAGAACTTATGGATGGGAACATTTCACTCCGTTTTTGCAAGAATCCTTCGGTCAGAAGCGGATAAATTGGGCTATCCTTCCAATTTCACGATTTATGACACTCAAGATTCGGTTCGTTTGATTTCGGCGGTTATCAAAGAAATGCAATTGGACAAAGACATATATAAACCAAAACAAATTTCAGGTCGAATTTCTTCTTATAAAAACAGTCTAATTACGGTTAAAGCCTATTTCAATAATCCCGAATTACAAGAAGCCGATGCGATGTCCAAGAAACCACGTTTGGGCGATATTTATCAAAATTATGTGGATCGCTGTTTTAAAGCTGGTGCTATGGATTTTGATGATTTGTTATTGAAAACCAACGAATTATTGAATCGTTTTCCCGAAGTTTTGGCCAAATACCAAGATCGATTTCGATACATTTTGGTCGATGAGTACCAAGATACCAATCATTCACAATATTTAATTGTTCGCGCTTTATCCGATCGGTTTCAAAATATTTGTGTTGTAGGCGATGATGCGCAAAGTATTTATGCTTTTCGGGGAGCAAATATCAATAACATATTGAATTTTCAGAAGGATTATGAAGGCGTGAAAACCTATCGTTTGGAGCAGAATTATCGTTCGACGAAAAACATTGTGGAAGCGGCAAATTCTATCATCGAAAAAAACAAAACCCGACTTGATAAAGTAGTTTGGACCGCCAATGATTTTGGTAATAAAATTAAAATTCACCGCAGTTTAACCGATGGTGAGGAAGGCCGATTTGTAGCAAGTACCATTTGGGAACAAAAAATGCAAAACCAAATGAAAAATGGTCAATTTGCTATTTTGTACCGAACCAATGCCCAATCCCGAGCGATGGAAGATGCGTTGCGAAAACGGGATATTCCGTATCGAATTTATGGTGGATTGTCTTTTTATCAACGGAAAGAAATCAAAGACGTTTTGTGTTATTTGCGTTTGGTAATTAATCCAAAAGACGAAGAAGCTTTGATCCGCGTAATCAATTATCCAGCGCGTGGAATAGGGGATACTACGGTCGAAAAACTTACAATTGCCGCCAATCATTACAAACGTTCGATTTTTGAAGTCATGCAAAATATTGATAAAATTGATTTGAAACTTAATAGCGGAACCAAATCTAAATTACAAGATTTTGTAACCATGATTCAGAGTTTTCAGGTCATTAATGAAAATCAAGATGCTTTTTATTTGGCCGATCATGTGACAAAAAAAACGGGTTTGGTACAAGAACTAAAAAAAGACGGAACGCCCGAAGGAATTGCCAAAATTGAAAATATCGAGGAATTATTAAACGGAATAAAAGATTTTACCGAAGGCCAAAAAGAAATTGATGGTGCGCGTGGGGCTTTGGGAGAATTCATGGAAGACGTTGCTCTCGCAACCGATTTAGACAAAGATACAGGCGATGATGATCGTGTGGCTTTGATGACGATTCACTTGGCAAAAGGATTAGAATTTCCAACTGTTTTTGTGGTTGGTATGGAAGAAGATTTGTTTCCAAGCCCCATGAGCATGAGCACAAGAAGCGAATTGGAAGAAGAACGACGCTTGTTTTACGTGGCTTTAACTCGCGCCGAACATCAGGCTTATTTAACGTATGCGCAATCGCGTTACCGATGGGGGAAATTGACCGATTGTGAGCCTTCACGTTTTATTGAAGAAATTGATGGACAATATCTGGAATATTTGACTCCCGAAGAAAATAATTATCGCTATAAACCAATGATTGATTCCGATATTTTTGGTGATGTGGATAAATCTAAATTGCGTTTGGCAAAGCCAATAGGAGGAACCCCTCCAAAACAATTTGGTGATGAACAACCGGCAAATGTTAGGAAGTTGAAACCAATGAATTCAAATGCTTCTGGTAATTCCAATTTATTTGATTCAAAATTAACCATTGGAAATGTCGTAATGCACGAACGTTTTGGAAAAGGCGAAGTCATTAATTTGGAAGGCGCTGGTGCCGATAAAAAAGCAGAGATTAAATTTGAAGTGGGC
>CAIMBK010000075.1 GCA_903839195.1 uncultured Bacteroidota bacterium
TAACAAAAATGAAAAAAATTATTTTAACTGCAGTTGCAGTTTTCGCATTTAGCTTTGCTAATGCACAGGACGCTAAGTACGGAGTAAAAGGGGGTCTTAACATGGCAAGTAATTCTGAGGACGGAGCGTCTTCAATAGTTGCTATTCATTTAGGTGGTTTTGCGGAATTTAAAATAAATGATAAATTCGCTGTGCAACCAGAATTAATTTATTCTGCTCAAGGTGCAAATATTTCTGATATGGGAGTTAGTACCACATTTAATTTAAATTACATAAATATTCCTGTTATGGCTAAATATTATGTTGCAGATGCATTTAGTCTTGAAGCAGGTCCTCAAATTGGGTTTTTAATGTCTGCAAAAGCAGGTAGTCTTGATGTTAAAGAATTATGTAATTCAACTGATTTTGGAATTAATTTGGGTGCGGGTTATGATCTTAATGAAAAAATGACTTTAGGATTCCGTTACAATATGGGGATGTCTGATGTTTATAAAGACCAACAAACCGGTACTTCACATAATTCTGTAATTCAATTTTCTTTTGGATATAAATTCTAATTAAAAAGAATTATTTTTTTTAAAAACCTTTCGTTTCGGAAGGTTTTTTTTTGATTAAAATTTCCGTTATTTGTAAGTATGAATTGGAATTCTTTTCTAAAAAGTTATCAATCCTATCTCCGGATTGAGCGTGGGTTGTCTAAAAACACCATCGACAATTATTCATTTGATATTGAGCGACTGACCTTGTTTTTGGGTAATAATAAAATGGAAGTTTCTCCCATTAAAATTTCAGATGAAACAATTCAGCAATTTATTTATTCGGTTTCTAAAGAAGTAAATCCTAGATCGCAAGCCCGTATTATTTCCGGTTTAAAAAGTTTTTTTTCCTATCTTATATTCGAAGATTACCGCCAAGACAACCCATTAGAATTAATCGAATCGCCTAAAATGGGCCGAAAGCTTCCTGACACGCTTTCACTTTCTGATATTGATAAATTAATTACCGCAATCGATTTGAGTTCCAATGAAGGAGAAAGAAATCGCGCCATGTTAGAAACGCTTTATGGTTGTGGACTTCGGGTTTCGGAATTAGTGGCTTTGAAAATTTCTGATTTATTTTTTGATGAAGGATTCATTAAAATTACTGGAAAAGGAAATAAACAACGCTTTGTTCCAATTGGAAATGTTACTCAAAAATATATTGAAATATACAAAAATCGTATTCGACCTCATTTGAATATTCAAAAAGGACATGAAGATACGTTGTTTTTGAATAGGCGAGGGCGTCAATTAACTCGGGCGATGATTTTTACTATTATAAAAGACTTGGCTGTCAAAATAGAATTGCAGAAAGTAATCAGTCCGCATACTTTTCGGCATTCTTATGCCACGCATCTTTTGGAAAATGGTGCTGATTTGCGATCCATTCAATTGCTTCTTGGGCATGAATCAATTACAACTACGGAGATTTATGTTCATTTGGATAAGAAACATTTGACACAAGTTTTAAATAAATTTCATCCTAGAAAATAAAAAAAACACTTCCATTTCTAGAAGTGTTTCAATATATTTAATCGATGTTATTTAGCAATATTTACCGCTCTAGTTTCTCTAATTACGGTAACTTTTACTTGACCTGGATAAGTCATTTCAGTTTGAATTTTTTGTGATATTTCAAATGATAAACTTGCAGCGTTATCATCAGAAACTTTTTCGCTTTCAACAATTACACGTAATTCTCTACCCGCTTGAATTGCATAAGCATTTTTTACGCCATTAAATCCAAAGGCAATTTCTTCAAGATCTTTCAAACGTTGAATATAAGAATCCAATACTTGACGTCTTGCGCCTGGTCTTGCGCCTGATATAGCATCACAAACTTGAATTATTGGAGACAATAATGATTTCATTTCAATTTCATCGTGGTGGGCCCCAATCGCGTTGCAAACTTCTTCTTTTTCACCGTATTTTTCAGCCCATTGCATTCCTAATAATGCGTGTGGAAGATCACTTTCGGCGTCTGGAACTTTTCCGATATCATGCAATAAACCAGCTCTTTTGGCCAATTTTACATTCAATCCTAATTCGGCTGCCATAATTCCGCAAAGTTTGGAAACTTCTCGGGAGTGTTGCAATAAATTTTGTCCATAAGAGGAACGGTATTTCATACGTCCAACGATTTTTATTAATTCGGGGTGTAATCCGTGAATTCCTAAATCAATAACGGTTCGTTTTCCAACTTCAATAATTTCGTCGTCAATTTGTTTGGCTGTTTTTGCAACAACTTCTTCAATTCGCGCTGGGTGAATTCTTCCGTCGGTAACCAATTTATGCAAAGCCAATCTCGCGATTTCTCTTCTAACAGGGTCAAAACAAGAAAGGATGATAGCTTCTGGGGTATCGTCAACAATAATTTCAACTCCAGTTGCGGCTTCAATGGCCCTAATATTTCGTCCTTCACGACCAATAATTCTTCCTTTTACATCATCGGATTCAATATTGAAAACAGAAACGCAGTTTTCTACGGCTTCTTCGGTTCCAACACGTTGAATGGTATTGATGATGATTTTCTTGGCTTCTTGTTGCGCTGTTAATTTGGCTTCCTCAATCGTGTCTTGAATGTGCGCCATGGCTTTGGTTTTTGCCTCCGCTTTCAAACCTTCAATCAATTGATTTCTTGCTTCTTCTGCTGACAAACCTGAAAGTACTTCCAATTGATTTAATTGGCTTTTGTGCATTTTCTCAACCTCTTGTTGCTTCTTATCAAGAACTTCAATTTTGGAAGTATATTCAACAGTTTTGGCTTCAAAATCGTCGTTTACTTTCTTTGCTTTGGCCAATTCATTTGAAATTTGAGATTCTTTGTCGCGAACTCTTTTTTCCACTTCCGCCACTTTTCGATCGCGCGAAAGGATAACTTGTTCGTGCTCAGCTTTCAATTCGATGAATTTTTCTTTCGCCTGAAGCATTTTGTCTCGCTTAATGTTTTCTGCTTCAACATTAGCATCTCTCAAAATTGAAGAAGCTTCTTTTTTAGCGTTTTTGACTAAGCTGTTTAGGGTGCTTTTTTCTAAGAATTTCGCTATCGAAAAACCTCCTGCAATCCCTACTATTCCTGAAATAATTAATATTATTGTACCGTCCATATTTATTAAAATTTATATATAAAAAAGCCTACATTAGGAGTATTGAATAAACTCGGAATTACAAGTTTTGAGCTAACTCACTGTTCAAGTTTCCACGAAGAACGTGGCATGCTTTAGTAGTGATGATTTGCTCATTCTAAATTGTTAGTGTTGAGTTTACCAAATGTGAACTAATGTAGGCAGAATCTTAGTTGTTTGTAAAGAACGTGTTATTTATCGAGATATTTTATCAATAAATCATTAATCTTGCGAAGTCTGTCGTTTGTTTCTGTGTTATCGATCGACTTATCAATTTGTTTTTGTTCCAATTGAGAAGCAAATTGTAAAGCGCACATGGCCAAAACATCTTGCTTATCGCGAACAGCATAATTTTCTTCAAATTGCTTAATCATCACATCAATTTTTTTCGAAGCACTTCGCAGTCCTTCTTCCTGAGACATTTCTACCGTTAACGGATAGACTCTGTCTGCAATTGATAGTTTAATTTTAAGCTTTTCATCCATAGTTTACTAGTCCGATAGCTGTGCTATACAGTAATCAATTTCACGAATTAATGAATTTATTTTTAGCTTTGTATCTCTTTTATTATCGTCACTGCCAAGCAAAGAATTGGTAATTTTGAGCGATTCATAGTGTGATTTCAACACATTAATTTCGTCCGTTTTTTTTTGGACTACAAGAGCAGTTTCAGTTAATTCTTGATTTAAAAGAGCATTGTTTTTCTCTAAAGTTGTAATTTTACTAAAGAGTTTTTCAATTCTATTTTCAAGAGTATCAATTATTTCTGCAATTTCACTCATAAGAAACTATATTCTTTACTTATTTTTACAAAGTTAGTATTCCTATTTAATTATAGCAATTTTTTCAGTAAAATTTTAAAATATTTACATCTTCATTTATAATATTTTGAATTTTAGTTAGTTATATCCTTTTGGATTATTAGAATTTTCAATACTTTTTATTTAAATTAGCAAAAACGTTTCCAATGAAATTTCTAGGCCTTATTTTTTTTTCAATCGCTAGTGTATTTGCCCAAAATCAGTATCCAAAAGAAGATTTTAAATCGCCTTTAAACATTCCAATGCAGTTGGCTGGTAATTTTGGGGAATTACGATCCAACCATTTTCACGCCGGTTTTGATTATAAAACAAAAAAAATAGAAGGATTCCCTGTTTTTGCAGCCGCTAATGGATATGTGTCAAGAATAAAAATTTCAATTTTCGGTTACGGAAAAGCCATTTACATTACGCACCCAAACGGATATACAAGCGTTTACGGGCATTTGCAAAAAGCCGCACCAATTATCGAGAAATATATTAAAGAGAACCAATATAAAGACAAATCTTTCGAAATTGAACTTTTTTTAAAACCTCAAGAGTTGGTTGTAAAACAAGGCGACACCATCGCTTTTTCAGGAAATACAGGTGGTTCTGAAGGTCCGCATTTGCATTTTGAAATCCGAGATTCCAAAACAGAAAAAATTATTAATCCAATGCTTTTCGGTTTTGACAATCAATTAATTGACACCAAAAAACCCACAATTACCAATTTGTTAGTTTATCCAATTTCGGAAAATACGATTGTAAATCAGTCACTTAATCCAGTTATTCTAAATTTATCTTTGCAAAAAGATGGTTCCTATGTTTCCGAAAAAGTTTCAGCCAACGGGAAAATTGGTTTCGGAATAAATACATTTGACACATCTGATTTTTCTTGGGATAAAAACGGAATTTATAAGACCGCCTCTTTTTTGAACGGAAAACAAGTTTTTGGCTATCAATTTGACACTTTTGCGTTTGACGAATCGCGCTTTATAAATGCATTAATTGATTATCCTCGTTACAAAAAAATGGCGCAACGGGTTCAGAAATTATTTCAAAAAACTCCATATTCTCTAAGTATTTTACAAACTTTTGACACCAATGGAATTGTTTCTGTTGAACCCAATTTTAATCAAGTTTATCGAATTGAAGTTGCCGATTTTAATGACAACAAAACCGTTATTTCGATCCCGATACAATTTTCTATTGCTCCGCCAACTGATTTTTCATTAGAAAAAAAGACCTCTTTTTTTTTAAAAAACACCAAAGAATACAATTATGAAAAAGAAAATTGGGCGGTTTATTTTCCTGCCAATATTTTTTATGATGATTTTTATTTTGATTTCGATGTGAAAGAAAATAGTCTCTTTTTACCTAACGAAATGATTCCAGTTCATACTAATTTTCTGGTTTCGGTTCAAGATTCGATTTCATCGGAAAGCGAAAAACAAAAAATGTTTATTGCCAATTTTAATGGAAAGAAATGGAATTATAATCAAACTAATCTAAAAAAGAATGTTTTTTCGACTTACACAAAAAATTGGGGGCAATACAAAATAATGAAAGACACGATTGCACCCAAAATTAATATTTCCAAAGCCATCGAAGGCAAATGGATTACGAATCAAAAGACTTTACAATTTACAATTTCGGATGATTTGTCTGGAATTAAGGATTATAACGGCTATATCAACGGAAAATGGATTTTATTTGAATATGATTTAAAATCGAAAAAAATCTCACACCATTTTGATGACGGTATTTTTGATGACGGAAAAAACGAATTAAAACTAATCGTTTCCGATAATGTAGGAAATTCCACTATCTTTGAAACGCAATTTTTTAGAAAAAAATAAACCAAAAAACTAGCCATTGAAAGTTAATAAACAATTTTATATCCTCATTTTTCTATTACTATTTAGTTTTGCTTTTGCCCAAAACGCAAGGGTGAAAGGGATTGTTTTAGACGAAAACAACCAACCCGTCGATAATGTAAATATCGCATTTCAAACCAAATCGATTACTTCAAATGAGAATGGTTTTTATACTATTTCAGTTCCTGCCAATCAAAAAATCGCGCTCGTTTTTACCCATATTTCGCTTAAAAAAGTAACGGTAACTTTGGAATTAAAACCAAACGAAGACCGCGAATTTAATGTTGTAATGAGTGAAAAAGCCGAACAAATGGGCGAAGTAATTGTTACCGCTGGAAACCGAAAACGCGTTCAAGGAATTACGACTATCGAACCCGAAGTAATTAGGAGAATTCCTGGTGCTAATGCTGGGGTTGAAAATATTTTGAAAACATTGCCTGGGGTTTATTCCAATAATGAATTGAGTACTCAATATGCGGTTCGCGGTGGGAATTATGATGAAAATTTGGTTTATGTAAATGAAATTGAAGTTTATCGTCCTTTTTTAGTGCGGTCGGGTCAGCAAGAAGGTTTGAGTTTCACCAACACGGATTTGGTTCAAAACGTCGATTTTTCGGCGGGTGGTTTTCAAGCCAAATATGGCGATAAATTATCATCCGTTTTAGATATTACGTATCGTCGTCCAACCAAATTTGGAGCAGCGGCTGAAGCGAGTTTATTGGGCGGAAGCCTTGCGTTTGATGCAGTTTCTAAAAATCAAAAATGGTCCGCAATTACGGGTTTTCGTTATCGAAATAATGGACTTTTAGTAAATAGTCAAGAAACCAAAACCGATTACAATCCCACTTTTGCTGATTTGCAAACGAATGTAATTTTTAATGCTTCAACCAAATGGCAATTTAGTTTTTTAGGGAATATTTCTCAAAATAAATACAATTATACACCCTTATCCCGACA
>CAIMBK010000076.1 GCA_903839195.1 uncultured Bacteroidota bacterium
ACCAAAACCAAGCATTTCGCCGTGGATTTGGCTTTAGCAAAAAACACTCCAATCAAAGCTATTATCAGCGGAACCGTTATTTTTGCCGATTGGACGCCAAACTCCGGAAACGTTATTATTTTAAGACATAACAACGGGTTTATTTCGGCCTATAAAAACACCGCATCGCTAACAAAAACGGTTGGAGATGTTGTAAAAACCGGGGAAGTTATTGCGCTTGCAGGACTTTCCGGACAAGAGTCTTCAGGAATTCATTTGCATTTCGAATTATGGAAAGACGGCTATTCCATCAACCCAACCCAATTTATCGATTTTGAATAAAAAGCTATGTCAATAAAGTCTTTCGCCGCCAAAATATTTGCCAAAAGAATCGTTCAAAAAACTAAAATTTGGGCATCAAATCCCATTGAAACCCAACAACGTGTTTTTGATGATTTAATTCGTCAAGCTAAAAACACCCAGTTTGGAAAAGACCACCATTTTGACGCAATAAAAACCTTTCAAGATTTCTCTAAAAACGTTCCTATTCGAGATTACGAAGCACTTAAAACGTATGTGGATCGAGTGGTTCAAGGCGAAGAAAATGTCCTTTGGAAAGGAAAACCGCTTTATTTTGCCAAAACATCAGGAACCACTTCTGGCGCAAAATACATTCCACTAACCAAGGAATCGATGCCGGTTCATATCGAAGCCGCTCGAAACGCGATTTTGCACTACATTCACGAAACCGGAAAAGCCGATTTTGTAAATGGAAAAATGATTTTTTTGCAAGGAAGTCCAATTTTAGAAGAAAAAAACGGTATTAAACTCGGAAGATTGTCAGGAATTGTTGCTCATTTTGTTCCGAAATATTTACAAAAAAACAGAATGCCGACTTTAGCAACCAATTGTATCGAAGACTGGGAAACCAAAGTTGACGCTATTGTTGAGGAAACCTTTCATCAAGACATGACCGTCATTTCTGGGATTCCGTCTTGGGTTCAAATGTATTTTGAAAAATTAGAGCAAAAAGCCCAAAAACCTGTTGGCGAACTGTTTAAAAACTTTAATTTATTCATTTATGGCGGGGTAAATTATGAACCCTATCGCGCAAAATTTGAAAATCTTATCGGAAGAAAAGTGCCTTCAATTGAGCTTTTTCCAGCATCGGAAGGATTTTTTGCTTACCAAGATTCGCAAAACGAAAAAGGAATGTTGTTGCTTTTGAAATCAGGAATTTTCTACGAATTTTTAAAATCGGAAGAGTTTTATTCTGAAAATCCAAAAAGACACACGATTGGCGAAGTCGAATTATACGTCAATTATGTTTTGATAATTTCTACCAATGCGGGACTTTGGGGTTACAATATTGGCGACACCGTTCAATTCACTTCCCTAAAACCCTATCGCGTGATCGTTTCGGGCCGGATTAAACATTATATTTCAGCTTTTGGGGAACACGTTATTGGCAAAGAAGTAGAAACAGCGCTTCAAGAAGCCACTAAAAATACTGCGATTCGGGTAAATGAATTTACCGTCGCCCCACAAATAACACCTAAAAATGGGTTACCTTTTCATGAATGGTTTATTGAATTTGATCCCGATGGTTCGGGAGAACCAGATGATTTAATTCTTTTTGCAAAAGCAATTGACGATTCGATGCGCAAGCAAAATAGTTATTACAACGATTTGATTGTTGGTAATGTGTTACAAAAAGCAATTATTACAAAAGTTGCCAAAAACGGTTTTCAGGAATACATGAAATCCATTGGAAAACTAGGCGGACAAAACAAAATTCCAAGACTTAGCAATGATCGAAAAATAGCGGATTTATTAAAAAGAGAATAGAGAAAAGATGCAAGAAAAAAGACTTTGGTTGGTAATGCTTTTAGTTAGTTTTTATGTTTCCGCGCAAGTCAAAGGCATTGTGATTGATAGTATTTCTAAAAAACCGATTTCCTTTGTGAATATTTGGGTTCAAAACGAAAACATTGGAACTACATCGGAAGAAAACGGAACGTTTATAATTAACGCAGCAGAAAGCAATAAAAATCTTATTTTTTCGGCTTTAGGATTTGAAAAAAAAACGGTCAAAGCGGTTAATGCAAGCGAGGTTCAATTAAGCCCAATCGCTTACCAACTGGAAGAAGTGGTGCTTTCGAGAAGAAAACAAACCAAAGAACTCGAAATTGGGAGAATTCCCGACGCTATTTTTGAAGCATTTGATAACGGCCCCAGAATTGACGTTAAATTTTTTCCTTATTTAACGAGTTATAACCGAACAAAATACATTAAAAAAGTAATTCTTTTAACGGACAATCGATTAGAAAGCGCCACGATAAAAATTCATTTTTATGGCGTGGACGCCAATGGATTTCCGGCAGAAGAATTGCTTAAAAAAGATTTTGTGGTTTCGGTTCAAAAAGGCGTTTTAAAAACCCGTTTTGATGTTTCGGATTTTAACCTAAAAATGCCAAAAAACGGCTTATTTGTTGGTGTTGAAAAACTATTAATCGAGAAAAATAAAATAGAAAAACCTATTAATGATTTAAACAGCAACAAAACTATTACCCAAATAAAATATGCGCCATTTGTGTTGTATAATTTTGTAGAAACCGATTTGTTATTCGCTTTTTCGGGCGGAAAATGGAGCCGACAAATCAAAGAAGACAATACGAAAATAAAAGCATACGAACCCGCCATAAAACTGTTGTTAACCAACTAAATTATAAATACCTTACATTTGTAGGTTCGAAAAGATAAAATAAATGAAAGAAATAAAAAACATAGTTCGTTCGAGAGCGCAAGAATCATCAAGCGCTGTTGAAAAATTATACATCACCATGCGCCACTTGTTTAACAGAGGATTCTATAAACCAATGGGCGTTTCTGGAGATACTTTGCGAGAAGCGTTATTGTCTTTAAGACCTGAAATATACGGTTCTATTGCTGAAGAAAAAGTGGAATTAAACGGACTTTTATACGTTATTGAACGCCTTCCAGTCGGGATTGAAGAATGTCGTTTTATTAATTTAACCTCGGATGAAGGTTATTCTAAATCACATTTTAAAGCTATAATTCCGCCTAAAAGAAGACGTAATTGCTACCGAATTGACGATGAGCAAATGAACGTTGAAATCACCCGTGGACGATCCGATATTTATGATATTTTAACGCATTTGACCTTTATTTTTATTGAATCGCATAAAATAAAAGACCGCGTTTTATTGGACGAAAGCCCCGAAGTAACTCGCGATTGGCAAAAATTAGAACAAGCTGTTTTGTCATCCAAAAAATTATCATTGGTCGAAAAAGAAAAAACGATTTCACACACCGCCAATATTTTAGGAAGAACTTTTGCCGAGGTTTTGGAAATTTATGACGCCTTTGGAACTACCGAAAAACCGGATCGATTTTTACATGTTATTTATTGGCTTGGAAAATTAGCCATTGAAGAAGTAACCCAAAACAACAAACGAACCATCACTTTCAGTCCTATTTTAAGAGAACGACTTGGACATCATATTCATGGAGAAATATGGGCCACAAACATAAAAGAAGTACTTCGGGACAATAATTTGATCGACCGACCAATTCACGTGATTAGCGCCAATATGCACAGTGTTATGAATTCAATTTTTGCCACACATGTTTTAAAAAGCAAGTATAAAGACCAATCGGATTTCTTTATTTTTGAAGAATTAAGCAAGTCGGGCGCCAATGACCTTAGAAATAAAGTAGAAGAATTTGCAAAACAATACGGTATGATTTCCTTGCCAGACGCATCAGGAACCAACATTGACGTTCAAATTTTTGATACTTCCAAAATAGATTGGAATAAATCGGCTTTTCCAAATGCGAATCTCGATAATAAAATGCCTGTTATTATCGTTATGGACTATGCTTTTGGCGAGCAAGCATATGAAACTATCGACGAATTGCTGAAACCATACAAAAAAGACATATTTTTGAATGTTGAATCGGTTTCGATAATGGGAAAAGCGGGGATTCTTCAAGGAAAAAAAGGAGACATTATGATTCCTTCGGCTCATATAAATGAAGGAACGGCCGACAATTATTCGTTTGAAAACGAATTAAAACCCGAAATGCTAGAAGGAAATGACATTGCGGTTTTTGATGGGCCAATGGTTACGGTTTTAGGCACGTCGTTACAAAATAAAGATTTATTGAAGTTTTTTCACGAATCAACTTGGGGCGTAATTGGATTAGAAATGGAAGGCGCCTATTATCAAAAAGCCATTCAATCGGCCTCAAAAATTAGAAAAAGTATCAATCCAGACGTAAAAGTTCGATACGCCTATTATGCGTCGGATAATCCGCTGGAAACCGGAAGCACATTAGCTTCAGGCGGACTTGGAACGACTGGCGTAAAACCAACGTATTTAATTACAATTAAAATATTAGAACAAATTTTTAAAATAAAATAATAACAAAATGAGCACAAACTTACCCAACAATCTAGACAACCAAGAAATTGACCTGTCGCAGATATCTAAAAAAATTAATAATTTTTTTGACGGAATACGATCTAAAATATATCATACAATTTTATATTTCCAAAAAAACGCTAAAATATTTTTTACACTTACCCTTGTTGGAGCAGGATTAGGGCTTTATTTAGACACCGCCACCGAGCAATTTAGCAACGAAATGGTTGTTATTCCAAATTTTGAAAGCACGGATTATTTGTATACAAAAATTGATTTAATTCAATCTAAAATTAAAGAAAGAGACACTGTTTTTTTAAAATCAATAGGGATTTCGAGTCCAAAAAACGTAGTCCAAATAGAAATTGAACCAATAATTGATATTTATTCATTTATTAATAAAAGCCGACCGATTACTGATAATGCTCAAAGCTCGCAAAACTTCGAATTGGTAAAATTATTATCTGAAGATGGCGATATTAAAAAAGTGGTTACAGATAAAATAACAAGTAAAAACTATGCGAATCATAAAATTTCTATAAAAACCAAAGACAAAATTTCAAACAAAAACACACTAGAACCATTATTAAATTATTTGAACACCAACGATTATTTTAATAATATTAAAGAATCAAAACTAAATAGTATAAATATAAAAATTTCAGAAAATCAAGGAATAATAAGCCAGATTAATGGGTTAATTAACCAATTTTCTTCAGCAATAAATAGTCCGCAAAAAAGTGATAAATTAGTCTATTATAATGAAAACACTCAGCTGAACGATGTATTAAAAAACAAAGAAAATTTAATTTCTGAAACTGCATATTTAAAATTACAACTGATAGACCTCAGTAAAACAATTAAAGACACAAGTAGCGTAATAAACATAAAAGACAACGAAAAATTGAACAACAAACTCAAATTTTTCTTACCGTTAATATTTATATTTATATTTATTTTTGTTGGATTTGTAAAAAATTTCTATAAAAAAGAAGCGTTAAAAGCGTTAAATAAAAAATAATAATTCCCTAAAATGAAAGGAATAATTCTAGCCGGTGGTTCTGGCACACGATTACACCCATTAACGCTTGCGGTAAGCAAACAGTTAATGCCGATTTATGACAAACCCATGATTTATTATCCTTTGTCAACTTTGATGTGGGCAGGAATAAACGAAATATTAATCATTTCAACACCCCACGATTTACCATTATTTAGGCAATTACTTGGCGACGGAAAAAAACTGGGCTGTCGTTTTGAATATGCTGAACAAGCAAATCCAAACGGACTGGCAGAAGCATTTATAATCGGAAAAGAATTTATTGGCAACGAAAAAGTAGCGCTTATTTTGGGCGATAATATCTTCTACGGAACAGGACTTTCAAATTTATTAAACGTTAATAACGACCCAGACGGAGGAATAATTTATGCGTATCATGTTTTGGATCCAGAACGTTACGGAGTGGTTGATTTTGACGAAAAAGGGAACGCACTTTCTATTGAAGAAAAACCTGAAAAACCAAAATCAAATTTTGCGGTTCCTGGGATTTATTTTTATGACAACGAGGTTGTAGAAATTGCAGCAAACATAAAACCAAGCCATAGAGGCGAACTCGAAATTACGGACGTAAATAAAGAATATCTAAAAAGAGGTAAATTAAAAGTTAGTATTTTAGACAGAGGAACCGCGTGGTTAGACACTGGAACCTTCAATTCTTTGATGCAAGCATCTCAATTTGTTCAAGTTATTGAGGAGCGTCAAGGATTAAAAATTGGCGCCATCGAAGAAGCGGCCTACAAAATGGGTTTTATTGACGCCAATCAATTAAGAGATTTAGCGCAGCCATTATTAAAAAGCGGATACGGAACACACCTTTTAGGTATTATATAAAATCACAAAATGAATTTTATACCCACAAAACTTTCCGGTTGTTATAGTATTGAACCAAAAATAATTTCAGACGAAAGAGGCTATTTTATGGAAAGTTTTAATGAAAACACCTTCCAAAATGGCATTGGACAAGCCGTTCATTTCGTCCAAGACAATCAATCATTTTCTACAAAAGGGGTTTTGCGCGGGCTGCATTATCAAACCGGCGAACACGCTCAGGCTAAATTAGTTCGAGTTATAAGCGGCGAAGTTCTTGATGTCGCCGTTGATATTAGACCCGAATCAAGCACTTTTGGACAATATGTTTCCGTAGTTCTTTCGGCCGAAAATAATAAGCAATTTTTCATTCCAAGAGGTTTTGCCCACGGGTTTTTAGTACTTAGTGAAACAGCCACTTTTTTTTATAAATGCGACAATTTTTATAATAAAGAATCAGAAGGAGGAATTTTGTACAATGATCCAACGATTCAGATTGACTGGCAATTTCCAAAAGAAAAAATGTTGATTTCCGAAAAAGACATCCTTTTGCCAACTATTGAAAACGCTAAAAAAGTATGGTAGTTTTAGTTGCGGGCGCCAACGGACAATTGGGTCAAGCCATTCAGTTTATTGCTGGAAATTATCCTAATATTCATTTCGTTTTCTGTTCTTCTTCGGAATTAGACATTACCAATAAAGAAAATTGTTATTCAGCTTTTAATAAAGAAAAACCTGATTTTTGTATTAACGCCGCTGCTTATACCGCAGTTGATAAAGCAGAAACGGAACCAGAAAAAGCCAAATTAATTAATGTTTTTGGGGCAAAAAATTTAGCGGAAGCCTGTAAAGAAAACAACGCAGTTCTTCTTCACATTTCAACCGACTTTGTTTTTGATGGCACAAAAAAAGAACCGTATAACGAATTCGACTTACCAAATCCAACCGGAATTTATGGAAAAACAAAACTAGAAGGCGAAAAGGCAATTCAAGGTGTTTTTGACAATTATTTTATTATTAGAACTTCTTGGGTTTATTCGAATTTTGGAAATAATTTCATGAAAACCATGTTGCGATTGGCTTCAGAAAGACATCAAATTTCGGTAGTAAACGATCAAATTGGAACCCCAACCCACGCATTGGATTTGGCAGAAGCGCTACTTAAAATCATTCAATCAACCGACCAAAACCCGTTGGAAAATAATTTCGGAATATTCAATTATAGTAATGAAGGACAATGTTCTTGGTATGATTTTGCCAAAGAAATATTTAGAATTAATAACGTTTCCATAAATTTACAACCAACTTCAACCTCATTTTATCCTACACCAGCTAAACGACCTGCGTATAGCGTTTTGGATAAAAGTAAAATAAAAAAGGTTTTTGGAGTAGAAATTAAAAACTGGGAAGAAATTTAAAAACCAATAAATAATGAAATTATCAATAGTATCTCCAATATATAAAGCGGAAAACTTTATAGATAAGTTAGTTTTTGAAATACAAAAGTCCATGATCGCCCTTAATGTTGACTATGAAATAATTCTCGTAGACGACAGAAGTAAAGATAATTCTTGGCAAAAAATGAAAGAGCTTTCGCAAAAAAATGCTAATATAAAAAGCCTCCGGCTTAGCCGAAACTTTGGACAACACCCAGCTATTATAGCGGGCCTAAGTCAAGCAAAAGGCGAATGGATAATTGTTATGGATTGTGATTTACAAGACCAGCCCAAAGAAATAGTAAATTTATACAACAAGGCCCAAGAAGGTTTTGAAGTAGTTCAAGCGCGAAGAAAAAACAGAGAAGACAGCTTCTTAAAAAAATTATCGTCAAAATTATTTTCAAAAGTGTATGGTTATTTTACGGATACAAAATATGATAATGAAATCGCCAACTTTGGTATTTACAATAAAAAAGTAATTAATTCTATTTTAGAAATCTCGGACTATATAAAATTCTTTCCATTATTTGTAGAGTTTGTAGGGTTTAAATCTACCTCAATTACTGTAGAACACGCGCCAAGAGATTCAGGAACAACTAGTTATGGATTTTCAAAATTAGTTAGCTTAGCTTTTAATACTATAATTTCATTTTCTAACAAGCCGCTTAAACTATTTGTAAAATTTGGAATGATAATTTCGTTAATTTCATTTTGTGTAGGTTTGTATTATATTTATCAAGCAATACACAATGAAATTGCAGTTTTAGGATTTACTTCAATTATTGTTTCCATTTGGTTTTTATCTGGGGTAATTATAACAACAATTGGTGTTGCAGGAATTTATATCGGTAAAATATTTGACCAAACTAAAAACAGACCAGTTTATATAATTGATGAAATACATGGAAGTTAATAAACTAGACTGGGATAGTGTTTTTTTTAATATTAATGTTGGAGAAATTATAAATCCAGATACAAATTATATCGTTTTAAAGGAAAAATTCGATTTAATTTACTTAAAAAGCGAAAGAAATTGTGAGGCTAAAATTGAAGGTTATGTAAATTCTTTTACTGAAACTAAAGTTTTATTTTCCAAATTAATTGATCAGAAAAGAGAAATAAATCAAAATGTTTTTTCAATATCAGAAACAAATTTCAATATTGATGATTTATATAATTTAGCTTTTGAAAGTGGAAAAATGAGTCGATTTAATTTGGATAAAAAGTTTGGAAGGACTAAATTTGAAGAGCTTTATACAAAATGGATTGACAATTCAATAAATAAAATATTTGCAGATGACGTGCTTGTATATCAAGAAAACAAGCAAACATTAGGATTTGTTACTTACAAGATAGAAAAAGATTTTGCAACAATTGGTTTAGTTGCTGTAGACTCTTTTAGTCAAGGAAAAGGGATAGGCGGAAAATTAATTGATGCTGTTGAAAATAAATTAATTTCAAATGGAGTTTTTAAATTAATAATTCCAACACAATTAGAAAACACTAATGCTTGTAATTTTTATAAAAAACTAAATTATAAAGTGCACGAAACCACTGCTATTAAACATTATTGGAATAATGATACCATTTAACAAACCGTATTTAACGGGAAAAGAAACAGAATATATTCACGACGCAGTAAATACGGGTAAAATTTCTGGAAACGGAAAATACACCAAACTTTGCCAAACTTTTTTTGAAGAACGATATGGTTTTAAAAAATGTCTATTGACCACGTCGTGTACAGACGCTTTGGAAATGGCCGCTATATTAATCAATATTCAGCCTGGCGACGAGGTAATTATCCCGTCCTATACTTTTGTTTCTACCGCAAATGCCTTTGTATTAAGAGGAGCAAAAATTATTTTTGCTGATTCCTGCGAAGAAAACCCAAACATAGATGCACAAATTTTGGAGGGTTTAATTACCTCAAAAACAAAAGCGATAGTTCCGGTTCACTATGCGGGAATTGCCTGTGACATGGACACAATTATGGATTTAGCAAAAAAATATAATTTGTATGTTATAGAAGATGCCGCCCAAGCAATAGATAGTTTTTTTATAGGAAAAGACGGCGTAAAAAAAGCACTTGGCTCAATTGGCCATTTAGCAGCATTTTCGTTTCATGAAACCAAAAATATAATTTCTGGCGAAGGAGGAATGTTGGCTATTAACGATAATCAATTTGTTTCAAGGGCAGAAATTATTTGGGAAAAGGGAACTAATCGCTCTGCTTTTTTTAAAGGCGAAGTCGACAAATACGGCTGGGTAGATATAGGAAGTTCTTTTCTGCCTTCAGAAATTATTGCGGCATTTTTGTGGGCTCAATTAGAAAATTTGGATACAATTCACGCGAAGAGAAAAGAAATTTGGGATAATTATTTTATTAAACTCAAGGATTGGGCAAACTCAAATGATATTAAACTGGCTTTTATACCCTCTTTTGCAACCAACAATGCTCACATGTTTTTTTTGATATGCAATTCAACCGAGCAACGAGCGGCATTAATTCTAAAACTTAGAGAGTCAAACATACTCTCTGTTTTTCATTATCTTAGTTTACACACAAGTCCATATTATACTGAAAAGCATGATGGTAGATTATTGCCCGAAACCGATAGGTATTCAGAATGTTTGTTGAGATTGCCTCTTTTTTTTGAATTAGAATCGGATATAGTTATAGAGTCATTGGTTTCGTAAACGGAACTATGGATACTTAGAGTTATTCTACAGAAATCGGCATTCCTTCTTCGGCACCTATTTTAACAACAACAACATTGTTAATCATTTTTATTGACTCGAAATTTGGCCAAATAGGCATCTTATTTATTGAGTCTTTAATTGAATTAAATTGTGCTTTTGTTTCTATCATATTATATTCAGCAATATCAGCAACTTTAAAAAAATTATTTATCCTATAGTTGTTTCCATTATCCCAAACATAAAAAGATCCGCCAAAAATTTCTGATTTGTCTAGTCTAAATCTTTGATGATAATCATATGGAAAATAACCATAGAAATAAACTGTTTTTTTTGAAGTAGCAAAATCAGGATATTTGGATTGAATCACATCATCTATCCTCTCTGCAATTTTTCTATCATGCTTATAAATTTTATTTAGGGAATAAAACAAGTTTGTTACAAAATATATGTTTGTAATACAAATAAATCCAACCACAAAACTTGTTGTTGAAAAAAAATTGAGTTTATATTTAGAAATTATAAAAACAATAATAAAGGCAAAAACTAGGTTAGATGTTACGTATAAACGCGGAGGATGATAACCGTTTGTTATAAAATAAGATATAAAAAAAGTAAGAATAAGAATTACAAAAAGTGAAGCAAAACGAATTAAAGCCCGCTTTTTATCTATAAAAAAACGAACAAATAAAAACAAGCTTATTATAGCCACAATAATAAAAAGCCGTTCCCCGTAATAATAACTTCCAGCCATGTTTTTAAGCCAAATCGACCCAAAATTCAAAAATTGATTATCGTTATTTCCTGACAAATAAGTAGCAAGATAAGCACCTTCTGTCGGAGGGCAAATAATTTTGACTGACATATAATAAACAAATGCGGAAATCAAAATTATTACACCAAAGAGAAATAATTTCTTCAATTCTTCATATAATTTAAAAGTCTCTGCAAATGTTTTCTGAAAAAACAGAATTAAATATATAGAAATTGGAACAACAATTAAAGCCTGGTAAATTGAAACAGAAAAGACTATAAGCAAAACGGCGATAGAAAAAGAAAATATCTTTTTGGTAATTTTTTTTGTTTCCAATCCTTTTTCAAATAGCTCAACACTCAGAACACAGAGCAAAACACCAAATGCAGCAACATCTGCCATCATACTGAAAACTATTTGATAGGATATTTCGGGGAAAGTTAAAAATAACCCACAAAAAAAATAAGCAGACAGCCCTTTAAAATTAAAAATTTTAGATAGCCTAACAGCGGCAAGGCTAAAAAGTAAAAGACTTAATAAAAGTGAAAAGTATTGCAAATGACCCTTAAACAAATGATATCTGATTAGATTTTGCCCCCATCTACCACCATCCAAACCAAAGTCAGGTAAAATAGGAATTTCATTATCTATGCTTAGGGTGAAATTAGTTAGAGCAAAGCCATAGGTAATAATTACTATAAAAAAAGAAAAAAGTAATAATTTATAAAAACTGTCGTTATTAATTGCATTGTTGTTTTCCATATATATTAAATTTAAGGAAGCATAATTAATATTATTTGTGTTTCAGTGAAATTATCACTTATTTTGCAAATATAATGCTAATATTTTTCAAATCAATAATTTTTAAAATGAGACTAAAATATTTATTAATTGTAATGTTTTTAATTGCAGTAAGCTGTAAAGACAAATCAACGAACTCGATAAGCGAGAATCAAAATCAGGAGCAAGCGGCTAATTTGTTTAAAGTTACTCTAAATGCTGTTGTAAAAAAAAATGATGACTTTTGTTTGCTTTACACAGAAGACAAAACGTTAAACTTCGTTGATGGTGTATGGAAAAACATTGAAGGGATCGATGGAGAACAAGTTATTGAATTTTATTTACCTAAAGACGTGTTTCCAACTCAATTAAGATTAGATTTAGGCAAAAACATAGAACAGGAGGATATATTGATAAAATCGATAAAATTTGAATATTTAGGAAAAGCTAGAGAAATAAAAGGCGTTGAAATAGGAGTGTTTTTTAGAGCAGACGACTCTAAATGTTCGTATGATTCTTCAACAGGAATTCTTAAAGCGTTTATTAAAGACGGAAAAAAGGCAGCTTCGTTATACCCTAACGAAATAATATTAACATCAGAGTTGCCTAAACTAGCAAAATAATATATTAAATATTTTTTATAAAGCCATAGATAAATAGTTCTCTATGGCTTTTTTGGTTTTTTTAAAAGCGCCAACCTATAATCAACATGATAAAAGAAATATTACATTCGCTTTTCTTGAAAAAACAAACAAAAGATTTTTTTGTTTATAGCTTTGGACAAATTGTTAATGTGCTAACCCCGCTTTTGATTACACCTTATTTAATAAGTGTTTGTGGAATTGAAAATCTCGGCATTATTGCTATGGGACAAGCTTTTGCATATATTTTGATTGTTATTGTAGATTACAGCTCCTACATAATTGGGGTTAAAGACGTTTCGCTAAATAGAGAATGTCACCAGGAACTTCAAAACATATTTATAACAACTTATGCGGCAAAACTTTTCTTGCTACTAATAGTGGTTTTTTTAACCTTTTTACTAACTTATTTTATACCCTATTTTAATAAAAACACCCTTGTGTTTTATTATAGTCTAACCATAATAATAGCTCAGTTTGTAAATCCAACATGGTTTTTTCAAGGGGTAGAAAATTTTCTTGGAATTACAATAATTAATATTTTATCAAAAATCTGTAATGTTTTAGGGGTTGTTTTATTTATTACCTCAAAAGACGATTATATTTACACAAATTTATTTATAGGAATAGGAGGTATATTAGCAAATCTTCTAGGAGTAGTTTGGATAATGAAAAGATATAAATTTGGCTTCAGTAATATTTCTTTTGTTTCTGTCAAAAAGTTACTACAAAATGATTTCTTATTTTGTGTTTCGCAGTTATTTTTTTCCATTAGAAACTATTCTTCCGTAATTATCATTGGGTTTTTTGCCGGAGACTATGTTGCCGGACAATATAAAGTGATAGAGCAAATTATTAATTTGTTTAGAACATATTTACAAATGTTTTTCAAATTTTCTTATAGTTATATTTGTTTTGAAATTGAAAAAAATCTAAAAAAAGGAATAGAAATTTGGGGAAAATATAATATTAGGAACACCGTTTCTCTTGTTTTATTATTGTCCCTGGGTTACTTTTTTTCTGACAGTGTTTTGAGGTTTTTTAAAGTAGACAAAAACATGCTTACGGAATTTAATAATTATCTTAATATTGCATTGATAATCCCGCTTCTAATAGGAATAACACTTCCTCTAGAGCAAATTATGTTTGGGCTCAACAAAAACAACACCTATATAAAAACAACAATTTTTACTGCAGTCTTTAATGTCATAGGACTTTCTTTAATAATGACTTTTTATGGATTAAAAGAAGCCTTTTTTCTGCTTATTTTTACCGAGTTGATGTTAATATTTATTTATTTATTAATATTAAAACCTTACTTTAGCCCAACTTATTCAAAGATTAATGACGGATTATAAATATAAAAATGATTAATAAGCTAAGATTACTGTATAAAAAATTCTACCAAAAAGCAAATTACGATGTTCAAAAATCATTGTTGTTAAATGCTAAAATTTTATCACAATTCAACAATCAAAAACAATTTATTAAATCTTTAGACGAAGTCGAATTTCAAGTTTTTTCTCAAAGAGGAGAAGACGGAATTATTCAGTATATCATTAATAAAATTGAAATTCCAAACAAAATATTTATTGAATTTGGAGTAGAAACATATACAGAAGCTAATACAAGATTTTTACTTTTCAACAATAATTGGTCAGGGTTGGTTATTGACGGGTCAACAGAAAATATAAATTTTATAAAAAAAGATATAATATATTGGAAGTATGACTTAGTTGCAATAAACAGCTTTATTACAAAGGACAACATCAATAATTTAATAAATAGCTATGTTAAAACTCAAGACATAGGATTGTTAAGCATTGACATAGACGGAAACGATTATTGGATTTGGGAAAGCATAGATTGTATTAATCCAAGGGTGATAGTTTGTGAGTATAATTCGGTTTTTGGAAGCGAAAAAAAGGTTACTGTCCCATATAAAACAGACTTTGTAAGAAGTAAAGAACATAATTCAGAACTCTATTTTGGCGCGTCACTTGCTGCTTTTTGTGATTTGGCAGAAAAAAAAGGATATGATTTTATTGGAACTAGTAGCGCTGGAGTAAACGCCTATTTCGTTAGAAAAGACCTGTCTTCGCCTTTTATTAAGTACCAACCCGAAAACGGATTTAATGAATCTGCCAATAGGGATTCTAAAAACGAAAAAGGAGAGCTGCTTTTTTTAAGACACCATGAAAGATTAAATCTAATAAATAATTTATGGGTTTTTGATATTGAAACAAAACAAAACATAAAAATAAACGATTTATTTAAAAACTAGTTTTTAAACTTTACATCAATAATGGTATTAAAAAACAAAGAGTTACTTTATCAAATACTTTATACAATTTGTATTGTAATTCCATTTTTAAACATTTATGAATTAACTTTTTTTGTTTGGGTTTTAACTTTTTTGATTACAATTTCGAATCGGTATTCAATAAGAATTATAAAATATATTGCCTGTTTTACAATTATTTTAATCGTTGCATTTATAGTAAGCCTATTTAAGAGCGAAAACACGTATAATTTTTTTAGAGATATAGCCTATTTATTAAAGCCGATAATTGGTCTTTTGCTAGGTTATCAGTTATATAAAAAATGTAACAACAAATTTTTTACAACAGTAATATACACCGGTGTAATATTATCAACAATTCACCTCGTTATTATTTTATATACTTTTATAAGGTTTCGAACCGTATCCGTTAATCTGTTAAGAGAATATTGTGGCTATCATAGTGATTATGAAGTGTACGTGTTAATAATTCTTCTATTTTACAATCATTTTCAAATCGGCTGGCCTAAAAAAAAGATATATATATTTATTGGAATAGTTTCCGTCTCAAGTTTTTTGTATTTATCAAGAACAAATTTTATCCAGCTGATAATATTTTTTATCGCAATGAAAGGATATTTCGTTATTAATAAAAAATCATTATCCATTATTTCATCAGTTGTTTTATTTGTAATCATTGGATATACAGCAGTCTATCAATCAAATCCGAATAGATCAGGAAAAGGGTTTGAGGCGTTTTTATTCAAAATAAAAAACGCCCCAATAGAGCCATTTAAAACAAAAATCAACAAAGAAAACTGGAAAGATTTTAATGATAATTATAGATCATATGAAAACATTCTCACTGTAAAACAAGTTTTTAATCAGGGAACATCAGTCGTTGTTTTTGGGGCAGGATTAGGCGCCACAATAAATCTTGGAAGAGAAGTCTGGACAAATGACGGGGAATATATTCAATACATTCCGATTCTGCACAATGGCTTTGCAACAGTTTTTCTTAAATCAGGAATTTTTGGATTATTGTTTTTATTAATTTTTATTTATTTGATAGGCAAACCAGTTAAATCCAACCTTGCCTCTATAAATAATATTAATCTTATATTATTAGGAACTTCAATATTTCTTATTGTTTCTAATTGGGTTTTTATGGGAGTATATTTAAAACTCGACAATAAATCTATATTACTCGGATTCATTATTTGTTACAGAGAATATTTGATAAAGAACAGTAAAAAGCAAATTAATTAAGAATGAAAACCGCCAATTTTTTTGTTGATTGTCATGTTTTTGACGGAAACCTTCAAGGCACAACAACCCACTTAAAAGGGTTATACCAGGAGTTGATTAAAGACAAAAACAACAACTTTTTTCTTGCAGCACACGACATAGATAACCTTAAATTAGTTTTTGGAATACACGAAAATGTAATTTATATAAAATATTCCTCCAAAAATAAGCTATACAGGTTATTGATTGATATTCCGAAACTTATACAACAAAACAAAATTGATTATGCCCATTTTCAATATATAGTTCCGCCTATAAAAAAATGCAAATATATCGTAACAATTCACGATGTTTTATTTTTGGATTACCCAATTTATTTCCCCCTTTTATATAGAATAAAAAACAAAGTTCTATTTAAATATAGTGCCAAAAAATCGGAATATGTTCTTACCGTTTCAGAATATTCAAAAGAAAAAATAGAAAAACATTTTAATATTTCAAATGTAAAAATTATTCCAAACGCCATTGATTCCGTTTTCTTTGAAAAATTTGAGAAAAAAAAAGAAATCCAAATAGTTAAAACGAAATTCAATTTAGAAAATTACTTTTTATTTGTTAGTCGATGGGAACCAAGAAAAAACCATCACAACCTACTAAAAACATATGTAGAAAACAAATATTTCAAAAAATACAAATTGGTTTTTGTAGGCGATGACGCCATCAATAACAAAGCATACAACGAATATTATCGTTTGCTAGATGATGAGATAAAAGCAAATATAATCAGATTAAAAAAAATCAATTATTCCGATTTAATTCACCTAGTTAGAGCCGCTTCATTATCAGTGTATCCTTCTTTTGCAGAAGGATTTGGCATTCCGCCACTAGAATCAATTGCTTCTTGTGTTCCAACTATTTGTTCTAATACCACAGCTATGTCAGATTTTGATTTTATTGGAGATTGTCTTTTTGACCCTTCAAGCCCAATAGATATGAATAATAAAATCCAAACGGCATTAAGCGATAATTTTATAAAAGACAAACAAAGGCAAGTCAATTTAAAATACAAATGGGAATTATCAGCAAATTTTTTTAAAGAAATATTTTAAACCTTCAAACAGGTTATTTAAAAAGACTATTTTTGCTCACCAAAAAGAAATAATTTAATGAAAATAGCCATTCTAGGAACCCGAGGAGTACCAAACTATTACGGGGGATTTGAACAATTTGCCGAGTTTTTTTCGGTATACCTTGTCGAGAAAGGCCACGAAGTATTTGTTTATAATTCACACAACCACCCGTTTCAAGAAAAAACGTTTCAAGGGGTAAATATTATTCATCAAAATGATCCTGAACATAAATTGGGGACATTTGGCCAATTCATTTATGACTACAATTGCATAATAGATTCCCGCAAAAGAGATTTCGACATCATTTTGCAGTTGGGTTATACCAGCAATTCTATTTGGTGCTTTCTTTTGCCAAAAAAACCAATTATCATTACCAATATGGATGGTTTGGAATGGAAACGTTCCAAATATTCCAAGCCAGTGCAACAGTTTTTGAAATTTGCCGAACGATTGGCGGTTATCAGCAGTGATTATTTAATTTCAGATTCGTTAGGAATTAAGGACTTTATTACCAAACAATACAATAAAGATTCAACCTACATTGCGTATGGAGCTCATCAGTTCAACGATCCAAACGAGGCGATTTTGGCGGATTTTAATTTAGAAAAAAACCAATTCAACATGATAATGGCGCGTTTTGAACCTGAAAATAATCTTGACATGGTTCTTGAAGGCGTTGCATTACACGAAAATAAAACCCCAATTTTGGTAATAGGGAAACACGAAACCAAATACGGAAATTATCTAAAAAATAAATACAAAAACCACCAAAACATTAGGTTTATTGGCGGGATATATAATCTAGATCATTTAAATAATCTAAGATATTTCTCCAACTTATATTTTCATGGACATTCTGTTGGGGGAACAAACCCATCTCTTTTAGAAGCAATGGCTTCCAAAGCGCTTATTGTTGCTCATAACAATCATTTCAACAAAGCAATTTTAAAAGAAAACGGACATTATTTTTCCAATCTGCAAGAAGTGAAAAATATTTTAGATACAATAAAAAAAATTGATAACTTGCAATTGGTTCAAAACAACTTTGAGGCGATTGAAAATGAATTTAATTGGGATAAAATAAATGGCGAATATCTTCAACTTTTCGAAGAATGTATTTCAAAAAATACAACAAGAAAACAGTAGTCATACTTCGTTGCTGTTCGTTTTTTTGGCTATATTATGTGTTCCGTTAAGTTATGCTTTTAATAGTATTTCATTAGGTTTGCTTTTATTTGTAACAATTATTTCCTTCAAAAAAATAAATTTTAAATTGGATTGGAATCTACTTTTTCCGATTCTGCTTTATTTTTTAATGGCATTATCCATCATTTGGACAATAGATTTTGAACGAACATTACCTGCTTTATCCAAAGAATTGCCACTTTTAATTATTCCCGTTTGTTTTTTATTGTTTCGTCCCTTTTCAAAGGAAGAAAAAAATAAAATCATCGATTGGTATAGTTACGGCATCGTTTTATTTGCGATATTTTACCTTCTAAAAGCAAGTTTTCGTTTTGTTTTGTCTAATGATTATAGCGTTTTCTTTTATCATGAATTAGTTACCAAAGACGTAAATGCCATCCACGTTTCGGTCTATGTTGCCATTGCGTTTTTTACTTTTTTTACAAAAGCCAAAAAATCATTTTTTGATCAATTTGCCGCTGGATTATTGTTTTTAATGGTTTTCTTATTGTCATCCAAAAACATTATTGTGGTTTTTATCGGCCTGATCGTTTGTTACCAATTATTTTTTACCAAAACCTCAAAAAAACTACGTCTAAAAAACTTGATATTATTACTTGTTTTTCTAATTTCACTAACGTTTATTGGCGAAATTAAAAAACGATTTCAAGAGGAATACGAAACCATAATGACCGATAGCAGCATAAACGATGTTATTTCTAAAGGCAACGGAACCGTTTATAATGTTAGTATAAAACAAGCCTGGAACAATCCTGTTTTTACTCCAAATGATTATTTTCCTGGCACGGCTTTTCGAGTGTATCAATTTCGGATTTTTAATGAAATGCTTAATGAAAACACCATTTTTTGGAACGGATTTGGACTTGACGCATCCTATTCAAAAATTAATGAAAAAGGAATTCATTACAATCTATTTTTAGGTGACGATACGCATGAAGGTTATCAAAAAAAGAACTTTCACAATCAATACATTCAAGTATTTGCCGAATTAGGAATTTTCGGGTTGCTCTTATTATTAACTATGTTGTTTATTTCATTAAGAAACGCAATCCATTCAAAGAACTTTGTACAAATAGCATTTTCCCTATTAATGTTATCGCTTTTTTTGACAGAATCATTCCTTTGGCGACAAAGAGGTATCACTTTTTTCATACTACTTTATTGTGTCTTCAATTCAAAATCCGAAAAAAGAATTTCAAATTAATATAATATTATAATAATTTTAACGTTTTAAATACAATATTTTAGACAAAAACGAAACACAAGCCAAATATGAAAAGAATTTTAATTACTGGGGCCGCTGGTTTTTTAGGCTCCCATTTGTGTGATCGTTTTATAAAAGAGGGTTATCATGTTATTGGAATGGACAATCTAATAACTGGCGATTTAAGAAACATAGAGCATTTATTCAAGCTAGAACATTTTGAATTCTACCACCACGATATTACTAAATTTGTCCACGTACCAGGAAATCTGGATTATATTCTACATTTTGCCTCTCCCGCAAGCCCAATTGACTATTTAAAAATACCTATACAAACCTTAAAAGTTGGGTCATTAGGAACTCACAATCTTTTAGGTTTGGCGCGTGTAAAAAACGCAAGAATTCTTATTGCGTCAACTTCAGAAGTTTATGGCGACCCTTTAGTTCATCCACAAACAGAAGAATATTACGGCAACGTCAACACCATTGGACCAAGAGGGGTATATGACGAAGCCAAGCGTTTTCAAGAATCAATCACAATGGCCTATCATACTTTTCATGGAGTCGAGACCAGAATCGTTAGGATTTTTAACACCTATGGCCCAAGAATGCGATTAAATGACGGAAGGGTCATCCCAGCGTTTATCGGACAAGCACTTCGGGGCGAAGATTTAACAATTTTTGGAGACGGAATGCAAACGCGTTCATTTTGCTACGTTGATGATCAAGTGGAAGGAATTTTCAGGCTATTGCATTCCGATTATGTTTTTCCTGTAAATATTGGAAACCCAGACGAAATCACCATCAAAGATTTTGCCGATGAAATAATTAAATTAACAGGAACAAATCAAAAAGTGGTTTACCATCCTTTGCCAATAAATGATCCGCTTCAGCGTCAACCCGATATATCAAAAGCAAAAAAATTATTAGGTTGGGAAGCAAAAGTATCCCGCGAGGAAGGCATGAAAATTACCTACGATTATTTCAAATCGCTTTCAAAAGAAGAATTATTAAAAGAGGAACACAAAGATTTCTCAGGATATATCCGTTAGTATGACCGCAGCGCAATCAGGAAGATATTCTAAATATATTAGGCCAATAAGCATTGTTTTTGATTTATTTGCCGTGGCTTTTTTAGGCCTATTTTACTTTAAAGGGCTTCGTTTAAATCTCGATTTCTATATAGGATATTTACTAGTTTCTTGGATATTAATAGCCTTTTTAATCAAATTTTATGATGTTTATAGATTTACAACTCCCGTTGAAATTTTAACCAAAATAACCAAGCAAACGGTATTGTTTTCTTTGTTAATAATAGCTTTTTTTCCTTTTTCTACCGATGTTATTTTTAGCGAAAGCGCTTTAATTTATTATGTAAGTACTTGCGCTCTAATAATAACTATTTTTAAAGTTCTATTATTTTATTATTTAAAAAAATACCGAATTATTACCGGAAGCAATTACAGAAATGTTGTAATTGTTGGCTATTCCACAGAATCCAAACGATTAAAAGAATTATTTGAGTCTCGAAACGATTATGGATATCGTTTTTTAGGTTTCTTTTCTAACAAAAAGAAAAATGATCAAATATTAGGAGACATTGAATTCCTTAAATTATTTGCTATTGAAAATCAGGTAAATGAAATTTATTGTACATTAGAAGAAATGCCAAACGACCAACTTGTTGACATCGTTGATTTTGCCGACGAAAACAAAATTACAATCAAATTTATTCCAGGAACAAACGAAATTTTCTCCAAAAACCTTAAAATCAATTATTACGAAATGTTCCCCGTATTGTCCATGCAAAAAACAATACTACACGACCCGACTATAAAAATTGTAAAACGAACTTTCGATATCATTTTTTCAATAATCGTTATCATTCTTTTTCTGTCTTGGGTAATTCCGCTTTTTGCATTGTTAATAAAACTAGAATCAAAAGGACCTATTTTCTTTAAGCAAGGAAGACCAGGATTGGACGAAAAAGAATTTTTTTGCTACAAATTTCGCTCCATGAAAATTAACGTAACTACCGAAATGGAAGCTTCTAAAAATGACCCCCGAGTGACAAAAATCGGAAAACTAATGCGAAAAACAAGCATGGACGAAATGCCGCAATTTTTAAACGTTTTAATGGGAGACATGTCCGTTGTCGGCCCAAGACCGCACCTTTGGTCGCAAAACAAATCCTATGGCAATAAAATAAAAAAATACATGGTTCGTCATTATGTAAAACCAGGAATTACAGGTTTGGCCCAAGTAAAAGGTTTTAGAGGCGAAATAGAATCCGATGACGACATGATTAACAGAATTAAATTCGACGTTTTTTATATCGATAATTGGTCGTTAATTTTAGACTTTAAAATTATTATTCAAACGGTTTTGAATATTATTAAAGGCGATAAAAAAGCCTATTAATTCTCGATTTTGTTAAAACTTTTTTTCTTTTTTGGGTAAATTAAACTCAAAAGCCATTATTTTTGCCATTCAAACAAACACCTTTAAAATGACAATTTTATTACTTGGATCGGGCGGAAGAGAACACGCTTTTGCATGGAAAATGCTTCAAAGTTCAAAATGTTCTAAACTTTTTGTTGCCCCAGGAAATGCCGGAACAGCAGCCATTGCAGAAAATGTCAATCTTAATCCAACCGATTTTGAAGCTGTAAAAACGTTTGTCATCCAAGAAAAAGTTGAAATGGTTGTTGTAGGGCCCGAAGACCCATTGGTTTTAGGAATTTTTGATTTCTTTCAAAACAACGACCAATTAAAACATATTCCCGTAATCGGACCTTCCAAAAAAGGAGCGAAACTCGAGGGAAGTAAAGAATTTGCTAAAGAATTTTTAGTAAAACACGCAATTCCAACCGCGGCTTACGGAAGTTTTACCCCTGAAACCGTTGAAAAAGGCTGCCTTTTTTTAGAAACATTACAACCGCCCTATGTTCTTAAAGCAGATGGATTGGCTGCAGGAAAAGGCGTTTTAATTATTCCAAACTTGGAGGAAGCCAAAGAAGAGCTTTGCAACATGTTACTTCACCAAAAATTTGGGGAAGCAAGTTCAAAAGTAGTTATCGAAGAATTTCTTGACGGAATAGAACTCAGTTGTTTTGTATTGACTGATGGAGAGAATTTTAAGATTCTTCCAACAGCAAAAGATTACAAACGCATTGGCGAAGGCGATACAGGATTGAATACAGGCGGAATGGGCGCCGTTTCTCCAGTACCATTTGCGGATGCCATTTTGTTAGAAAAAATCGAAAACAGAATCGTAAAACCAACTATTGCGGGACTAAAAAAAGACGGAATTACATATAAAGGGTTTGTGTTTATTGGGTTAATCAACGTTAAAGGTGAGCCTATTGTGATTGAATACAACGTCAGAATGGGCGATCCTGAAACCGAAGTGGTTGTTCCAAGAATAAAAACGGATTTGGTCGAACTCTTTTTGGCCGTTTCCAATCAAACATTGAACGAAATCGAATTGGAAATTGACTCTAGAAGCGCCGCCACAATTATGGTCGTTTCTGGCGGATATCCTGAAGATTTTGAAAAAGGAAAAGCGATTTCAGGACTTTCAGAAGTGACGGACTCTATGGTTTTTCACGCAGGAACAAAAACCGAAAATGGAAAAGTAGTTTCAAACGGTGGACGGGTTTTAGCGGTAACGTCCTATGGAAACGACTTTCAAGAGGCTATAAAAAAATCTTACCAAAACATAGATAAACTAAATTTTGATAAGATGTATTTTAGAAAAGATATTGGCTTTGATCTATTTTAAGAACGAATGAGCCGTTGTATCTTGGTTTTCTTCGTTGTTGTCTTTGTGTAATTTTAATTGTTTTATCCAATAAATCATCGCAGAAATACAGATAATCATAAAAATCCAGTTGATCGTATTAGCGGCAAACCAATTTTCTAATTCCAATTGTCTTAAAAAATTGTGAGGCACAAAAAAAATAGTTTCAAATAACCATTGAATTCCTTCAAAAAATGCTTTCATCGTTGTACAAGTTTTATTTACATTTACAAAAGTATAAAATATCCTTATGATAACAAGTCTTTTTAGAAAATCTACACCATTAAATTATTCTTTAGTGTTTTTGCTAGTGCTTTTTTTCTTTTTTACTTACGAATTTCATGTTGCCGAAACTACAAAAATACCGCTTTCTCTTCTATCAAAAATAGGTTTTTTGTGCCTGGTTTTAGCAACTCTTTTTACGGCCAATTTCATCACTGTAAAGAACGGCCTCAGCAAAGACAGCGCTTATCCGATAGTTTTTACATTATTTTTTATGCTTTTCACACCGTCTATTTTCAATAATATTAATTTGCTAATCGCCAACTTATTCGTCCTACTTGCAATTCGAAGATTACTTTCGTTACAAACGTTAAAATTTACAAAAGAAAAAATATTTGATGCGTCATTATGGGTTTTTGTGGCCTCGTTGTTTCATTTTTGGGCAATTCTATTTATTATTTTGGTATTTCTCTCTATTATTGCTAATGCCGCTCGAGATTATAGAAACTGGTTTTTACCGTTTATCGCTTTTTTTGGCGTTTTAGCGCTCTATCTTATGTTTTCTTTGTTAGTGGGAGAATCCATGTCGGCAAAATATTTTGATGAAATTACGACCAACTTCAACCTCCAATATTTTGTCAATAATTATCAAAACATTGCCTTTTCTATGTATGCTGCAATTGCTTTGTTTTTCTTTGTAACATTAGTTTTTTCGCTTTCCAACCGGCCGTTAATTCTACATTCGGCTTACATAAAAACTATTTTTTCCTTTTTGATTGGGATTGGTGTTTTCTTAATTTCACCTTGCAAAACCAATGACTTATTGATTTTCACTTTTGTGCCTTTATCCATAATGGCGACCGGCCATATTGAAATGTCGCGCTCCAAATTAAAACAAGAATTGGTGTTATTAATTTTTATTGGATGCAGTTGTTTTGCCTATTTTTCGCAATTATAATTTTTCACCAAAAGCCAAATCACCCGCATCACCAAGTCCTGGAACAATGTAATTTTTTTCGTTTAATTTCTCGTCGATTGCCGCAATCCAAAGATGACAATTTTCAGGAAGATTTTCTTGCAAATGCGCAATCCCTTCCGGCGCAGCGATGGCAACAGCAATGTGAATTTCTTTAGGATTTCCGCGCTCAATAATTCGATTATAAACCGCTACAATTGATTGTCCCGTTGCCAACATTGGGTCAATTAAAACAACAATTTTGTTGTTGATATCAGCAACAGCTTCATATTGAACCACAATTTCAAAATCGGAATCGTTTTTTGGATGATGCCGAAAAGCCGAAATAAATCCATTTTCAGCGTGATCAAAATAATTTAAAAAACCAGTATGCATTGGCAACGCTGCACGCAAAATGGCACAAAGCACCAATTTGTTTTCAACCAAAAAAGTATTTTTTGAACCCAAAGGCGTTGGAATTGACGTTGCTTTATAATCCAAATTTTTACTTAATTCATAAGCCATTATCTCGCCAATTCGTTCAATATTTCGTCTAAAACGAAGCGAATCATTTTGAATATTTACGTTTCTAATCTCTGCCAAAAAATGATTCAAAACACTATTATTTTCCGATAAATGATGAATTTGCATAAAAGTTGTTTAAAGTTTTAAAGTATAAAAGTATAAAAAGTATCTTTGCCTTTTAAATAATAAAGATATGTTTTCAAAATTAGCCTATTCTGTATTCGAACAAAGCATTCGCGACTATCATCAATTTGATAGCGTAGACCAGCTAATCAACAATCCTTTTCCAAAAGATAAATTTGAACATTTATTATATCTAAAAAACTGGATCGATACTGTGCAATGGCATTTCGAAGACATTATTCGTGATCCACAAATTAACCCCGTTGCGGCATTAACATTGAAAAGAAAAATCGACGCATCGAATCAAGAACGGACCGATATGGTGGAATATATTGATGGTTATTTTCTTCAAAAATTCAGTCATGTTTCGGTGAATGAAAACGCAAAAATCAATTCTGAAAGTCCTGCTTGGGCGTTTGACAGATTATCCATTTTGGCCTTAAAAATTTACCACATGAATGAAGAAGCCACCAGAAAAGACGCTTCACAAGAACACCGTGACAATTGCCAAACGAAACTTAATGTGTTGTTAGAACAACGAACCGATCTTTCAACTGCAATTGATGATTTATTAAACGATATTGAAAGCGGCGATAAATTCATGAAAGTGTACAAGCAAATGAAAATGTACAACGATGATGATTTGAATCCAGTTTTGTATCAAAACAAAAAATAATTGACGAATTAATTTGTCAACAAAACCACAACATATAGCCGTCATGAGACTTTCCGCAATGGGAGATGTCGCCATGACGGTTCCTGTTTTACGCGCTTTTGCAAATCAAAATCCGAATGTAAAAATCACCTTAATTTCAAGGCTATTTTTCAAACCTTTTTTTGAAGAAATTCCAAATCTTACTTTTTTTGTTTTTGACGAAAAACAACAGCACAAAGGTTTTTTAGGTTTAATCCGATTGTTTTTTGATTTAAAAAAACAAAATATTGACGCTTTTGCTGATTTACATAACGTCTTACGATCAAAAATTGTTCGAACCCTTTTTGTTTTAAGTGGAAAAAAAGTAGCTTTTACCAACAAAGCACGCGACGAAAAAAAAGCATTAACGCGTGAAGAAAATAAGATTTTCGAACCTTTAACAACCGTTTTTGAGCGACACGCCATCGTATTTCGGGAATTGGGTTTTTCGCTTGATTTAACCAATCCAACATTCCCAGAAAAACAAAATCTCGATGCCAAAATCAAGCAATTAGTAGGAAAAAAAACAACCAAATGGATTGGCATTGCGCCATTTGCTCAATACGAATCCAAAGTATATCCGATCGATTTGATGCGGGAAGTTATCTGTGAATTAAGTCAAAACAAGGAAAATACAATTTTTCTTTTTGGAGGGGGAAACCACGAAATAAAAATCTTAGAAATGATCGCTCGGGAAAACGAAAATTGTATTTCAATTGCTGGTAAAGTAACGTTTTTGCAAGAATTACAACTCATTTCCAACTTAGACATTATGCTTTCAATGGATTCTGGAAATGGACAT
>CAIMBK010000077.1 GCA_903839195.1 uncultured Bacteroidota bacterium
ATTATACGCGTTCCAAATTCTACAAATTAATTGATCGTGAGATAAACAATGCCATTTTGGGAAAACAAGCTTATATTAAGTTAAAAATGAATAGTTTATCGGATTATGCAATTATTGATAAATTATATGATGCTAGCAACGCTGGGGTGAAAATTCAATTGCAAATTAGAGGAATTTGTTCTTTAATTCCTGGTAAAATAGGAATGAGCGAAAACATTGAAGCTATTAGTATTGTGGATAATTTTCTCGAACATTCCAGAGTTTATATCTTTGGAAATGAAGGAAATCCTGAAGTGTTTATTTCCTCTGCCGATTTTATGCGTCGAAATTTAGACGGTCGAGTAGAAGTAACCTGTCCAATTTATGACGAAGACATTAAAAAAGAACTAATCGATACCTTTGACATTGGTTGGAAAGGCAACGTAAAAGCCAGATTTCATTCCGATAAATTTGATAATAAATATAGAATTAGAGGAAATAATCCTTTGTTTAGAGCGCAAAGTGAAACCTATAATTATTATTTGCAAAAAATGGAAGTGCATGCTGAAATCGTTTAACATAATTTAATAACACTGGCTAATCCAACAGAATGATTAAAATAAAAAAATACGCCGCAATTGATATTGGTTCTAATGCCATGCGATTATTAATTGCGAATATTATTGAAGAAGAAGGCAAAGAAACACTTTTCAGCAAAAGTTCCCTTGTTCGTGTTCCAATTCGTTTGGGGCAAGAAGTATTTACGGTTGGCGAAATTTCAAAAGAAAATATAGGTCGAATGGTTGATGCGATGAAAGCATTTAAACTATTAATGAAAGTGCATAAAGTCAAAAAATATATGGCCTGCGCCACATCAGCAATGCGGGAAGCTTATAATGGCAAAGAAGTAGTTGAAATTATCAAAAAGAAAGCCAATATAAAAATAGCAATTATTGACGGTAAAAAAGAAGCAGCTATAATTGCTACAACCGATTTGCACCATTTCTTAAAAACTGAAAACTCCTATTTGTATGTTGATGTGGGTGGTGGAAGCACCGAATTTTCTTTATTTTCTGGTGGAAAAATGATAGCTTCCAAATCCTTTAAAGCTGGAACTGTTCGTTTAATAAATGACGTAGTTAGCGAAATTGTTTGGCATGAAATCGAAAAATGGATTAAAACAAATACCGATAATCTTGAAAACGTTACATTGATTGGTTCGGGTGGAAATATCAATAAAATCTTCAAAATGTCGGGTAAAATGGAAGATAAACCGTTGTCTTATATTTATATGAATTCGCAATATACGTTGTTGAATGGCCTTTCTTACGAACAAAGAATTTCAGAATTAGGGCTTAATCCTGATCGAGCTGATGTTATTATTCCAGCGATTCGGGTGTATTTAAATGCGATGAAATGGAGCGGCGCAAGAAGTATTTATGTGCCAAAAATTGGTCTTTCTGATGGAATTGTGAAAGCGCTTTATTATAAAAAAATATAGCTATAAATCCAAATCAAAGGTTTTTCGAAGTAACTCTAAATTGGGGTTTTTCTCACTCAATCGGTTGTATTTTTCTTGAGCGGTAAAAGCTTGTTTGGTTTGAACGGCTTCATTTACAATCACATCAATTGTAATCGTATGATTGTGTAAATGACCTTTCAAATGGCCTAATAATCCTTGTTTTTCAGATTCAAAATCAATTTTTGACCCTTCATTAGGTAATTCTAATGTAATAACCGTTCCGTTCAAAACGGGGTCGTTTATTAGTAATAAAGATTCCATGATTTTATGTCCTTTATCACCTAATCTTTGTGCATATTTATTCCAATATAACAAAACATCAGTTTCGTTGAAAGCTTCTTCCGGAAGGTGTTCGATGGGTTTGACAATCGATTTATTGGATTCATATAATTCTTTTTTAGCTCGAATACTAGCAATTGAAAGTGATGAAATTTTTGGTTCATCGGTTTCTGAAAAACTAATTTTAGGAATCGAAACTGGTGGAATTTCAATCTCGATTTCGGGTTTGATTTCCAATAAAGTTTCGGGTTCTTCTATAGTTGTGATTGGAATAACTTTTGGAGTTTCCAGAACGGTTTTAACAGCTTCCGTTATCGAATAATCATTTTTTCGGAAGTGAGTGGGGGGGATTATAAATCCGTCAACTTTTTTTTTTCTCCATCGAAATTGATGGAGGACAATTGCATTAAGCAAAGTTCAACTAAAAGCCGTTGATTCTGACTGACTTTAAACTTTAAATCACAGTCGTTTGCAATTTCAATTCCTTTTAATAAAAACTCTTGAGACGCTTTTTGGGCTTGAATTCCATATAATTTTTGGGCTTGTTCGCCAGCTTCTAATAAAGGTAATGTAGAAGGTGTTTTACAAACTAATAAATCTCTAAAATGAGAGGCTAATCCTGAAACAAAATGATGCCCATCAAAGCCTTTTGATAAAATATCATTATAAGACAATAGCAATTCGGGAATTTTATTTTCCAAAATCAAATCCGTCATTGCGATATACGTTTCAAAATCCAACACATTTAGATTTTCTGTAACCGCTTGTCGAGTTAGATTCGATCCACAAAACGAAACCACTCGGTCAAAAATCGATAAAGCGTCACGCATGGCACCATCTGCTTTTTGGGCAATTATATGCAAAGCATCGTCTTCAAATTGAACTCCTTGACTTTTCGCTACTTCTGCTAAATGTTCTTTCGCATCTTTTACGGTTATTCTTTTGAAATCAAATATTTGACAACGGGAAAGAATCGTTGGGATGATTTTGTGTTTTTCGGTTGTTGCCAAAATGAAAATGGCATGTTTTGGTGGTTCTTCCAATGTTTTCAAAAAAGCATTAAAAGCAGCTGATGAAAGCATGTGCACCTCATCAATTATATAAACCTTGTATTTTCCTGTTTGTGGCGGGATTCGAACTTGATCGATAATGCTTCGAATGTCTTCAACACCATTATTTGATGCGGCATCCAATTCAAAAACATTAAACGAAAAATCTTCATTTGGATCATCATATCCAGGTTGGTTGATTTTTCTTGCCAAAATTCGTGCGCAAGTTGTTTTTCCAACGCCTCTAGGTCCCGTAAAAAGTAGGGCAGAAGCCAAATGATTAGTTTCTATGGCATTCAATAAGGTATTGGTAATAGCTTGTTGCCCTACAACATCTTTAAATGTTTGTGGGCGGTATTTTCTAGCCGATACTACAAATTGTTCCATGAAATTCTATTGGTTTACAAATATAGATTTTATAAGTCAAAAGTCAAATGTCAAAAGTCAAAAGTTTTAAAATAAATTCGTATTGAAAAATCCTCAATCTTAAATCCCTATCTTTGCCTCGCAGACCGCCTTATCGTCACGCTTCGGCGTGAAGGAAAGTCCGGACACCAAAGAGTAGCATAGCGGGTAACACCCGTCACAACGAGCAATCGTTGGAGGACAAGTGCAACAGAAAGTATGTACAGATAATGCTGTAGTGAAACCAGGTAAACTCTATGCGGTGAAATTTCAAGTATATCAACATTTAAGGGCTACTCGCCCGTTGTTGAAGGGTAGAAAGCTCGAGCCAATGAGTAATTATTGGCCTAGATAAATGATAAGGGTCACGCCCAGCGTGATACAGAATCCGGCTTATAGGTCTGCTTTTTTTATTCTTCTTCGGAATCGAAGTTGATTTCAGTATCTCCAGCTGATTTTTCAAATTCAAAAAAGGAAAAAATCGAACCGCCATAACTCTTTTTAAACGAAAAATGAAGCATGTGATCGAGTTTGGTGTATTTTGAATGTTCAATAATCATCATTCCGTCAGCAGCTAACAAATTTTGATCTATAATTAATTGAACGATTGTTTCAAATTTCTTTTGTTCAAAAGCATAAGGTGGATCAGCAAAAATAATATCATAGGTCGATTTATTCTTTTCTAAAAATTTATAAACATCACTTTTAATTGCCGCAATATTAAAATCATATTCTTCGGCAATTTGTTTGATAAATTTTACACAACCAAAATCACCATCAACGGAAGTAATATTATCGCTTCCACGGGAGGCAAATTCGAAACTGATATTGCCAGTTCCGGCAAACAAATCCAAAATCTTTAATCCTTCAAAACTAAAATGATTGTTTAAAACATTAAATAATGCTTCTTTACTCATGTCAGTTGTTGGACGAACCGGAAGGTTTTTGGGTGGAAAAATGCGACGGCCTTTGAATTTACCAGAAATTATTCTCACGATTGCAATAGGATAAAATGCTTTAAATTTTGGGCAGTTGATAGCTCATTTTGCTGTTCAAATTCTGAAACATTTAGCAAAGAAACGTTTCGTATGTATTTGTAAGCGATATCAAAATAAGAACTTTCTTTTGAAATGTCGCCCAAAAGTTGCAGTTTGAAATTTTCAGGATTCAATTGCAATTGTTCGGCGGTGAAAAGCAAATAATAAATAAAATCTTCGGAAGTTTTATATTCAAAAGAATTATAAAAAATAAGTTTCTGGTTTTGAACTACCACCAAATCAAAACGATCGGAAGCAAAATGCGCAAAAACCTGCTTTTCATCATTGTTTTTAGACAGTCCAAATAATTTATTTAATAAAATACTGCCATTATGTTTGTAATTAAATGAGCCAAATTGGTCCAATAAGTAGTTGTTAATATTCACATACGGAACATAAACATTATTCAATTCGTGATTCGGAATTTCATCAAAAGTAAAAAAATCGGTATCGAAAACCATGGTGTTGTATTGCAAATAACTCCCCAAAAACTGCTCGTCAAAAAGCGCTTTGGGTACAAATGTATTTAAGTTATTGTCATGAATAACAACGACTTCATCATATTTCAAAGACAAATCAGGATGCTCTGAAAAGGCTTTCCAAAAATAATCTTCAATTTTTGAAGTGGTCGAATAATCACTAAAATCAATGGTTTTTAATGTCAAAGCCGAATTTGAAAGTGTATCTAAAACACAAAAAACAAACCCTTTCAAATTGACTTGAATGACTAATTTTTTGTATTTTTTTTCGGTAATGTTAATTGTATTTGACATATAAAGTAGCACCTTGAGGCAAACTTACAATTTTTTTATTTTAGATTAATTTTATCGGTGCAAAAACTTATTCTTTTTGCAACATCGTTTCTTTATTTTTATCCCTTTTTGCCAAAAGTTTTCTTAATTTGCACACAAATAAATCCAAATGATTTCGAGCGCTTTTTATTCCACTTTACGAAAAAATTTTCCGTTTAATCCAACGATTAAGCAAGATGTATTTTTTCAACAAATAGCGGAATTCATTACCAATACCGATAATAATGAAATTTTTGTTCTCAAAGGTTTTGCCGGAACTGGAAAAACAACGTTGATTTCTACCATCGTAAATAATCTAGTAGAAATTAATAAAAAATACGTTTTATTGGCTCCAACGGGACGCGCTGCGAAGGTAATTGCCAATTATTCCAACAAACCGGCATTTACCATTCATAAGAAAATATATTTTCCCAAAAAAGGAAGTGGAGGAGGCGTGACTTTTACTTTGCAACAAAACAAGCACAAGAACACTCTTTTTATTGTTGACGAAGCTTCTATGATTTCGGATGTAAATTCGGAAAGTAAGCTCTATGAAAATGGCTCTTTATTGGATGATTTAATTTCTTATATCTATTCGGGAACGAATTGCAAAATGCTGCTATTGGGCGATACGGCTCAATTACCGCCCGTAAATTCGGATATTTCACCTGCTTTGGATATTGATTCGCTTGCGTTGCATTATGACAAAGAAATCAAACATATTGAATTGGACGAAGTCATGCGCCAGGGAGAAAATTCTGGAATTTTGACCAATGCAACCGAGTTACGAGCCATTTTGAACGAGCCGTTTTTTGATACGTTTAAATTTAATTTAAAAGGTTTCAAAGACGTGATTCGACTTACCGATGGCTACGATATTCAAGACGCAATTAATTCGGCCTA
>CAIMBK010000078.1 GCA_903839195.1 uncultured Bacteroidota bacterium
TCGAACCTTCGACCGCCTGCTTAGAAGGCAGGTGCTCTATCCAGCTGAGCTATGCGTCCATTTGTCGGGGTGGCAGGATTCGAACCTGCGGCCTCCTGCTCCCAAAGCAGGCGCGATAACCGAGCTACGCTACACCCCGAAAAGCAAAAAAGCGGAGAGTAAGGGATTCGAACCCTTGGTACAGTTTCCCATACGCATGTTTAGCAAACATGTCCTTTCGGCCACTCAGGCAACTCTCCAATATAGAATAAATCTTCCTTTTAAGCGGTTGCAAATGTAACGTTCTATTCTATATTTCACAAATTATTAATCTCTTTTTTTAAATGTTTTTTATATATACTTTAAATAGTATTCACAATCAATTGAATACCATTAAGCAGATTTTTTAAAGTTGTTCAAACGACAATAATTCATTGGTAACAAAAGCGCATTTATAGCAATGATTTAAAGTTATAATGGAATTATATCAAATTTCTAATTTAGTATTTATACAAAATGATTAAATTCGCAACATAATAGTAAAAACCGTTAAATCATGAACAAAAGAATCGTTATCGTTGCAGCAGTTAGAACTCCTATTGGAAGTTTTATGGGCGGATTGTCATCAATGACTGCCACTCAACTTGGTGCTACCGCTATTAAAGGAGCGTTAAGCAAAATAAATCTTGAAGCTAATCTGATCGACGAAGTAATCATGGGAAATGTTGTACAGGCTGGTGTTGGTCAAGCACCTGCTCGTCAAGCAGCTTTATTTGCTGGACTTTCGAACACAGTTGTTGCTTCTACTATTAATAAAGTTTGTGCTTCCGGAATGAAAGCGGTTATGCAGGCTTCACAAGCCATTATTGCTGGCGATGCCGAAATTGTAGTAGCCGGTGGTATGGAAAATATGAGCTTAATTCCACATTATATTCATTTGAGAAATGGTTATAAATTTGGTCCCGCATCACTTATTGATGGATTACAAAAAGATGGTTTAACCGATGCTTATGATAATAACGCCATGGGAGTTTGTGCCGATTTATGTGCTTCTGAATATGGATTTTCTCGTGAAGATCAAGATGCATTTGCCATTCAATCCTACGAACGTTCGACAAAAGCTTGGGAAAACGGAAAATTTGATAACGAAATTATTCCCGTTGAAGTTCCACAAAGACGAGGCGAACCTGTTATTGTTTCCAAAGACGAAGAATTTACAAACGTAAAATTAGATAAAATATCCTCTTTAAATCCTGCATTTACAAAAGACGGAACCGTTACTGCCGCAAATGCTTCAACAATTAATGATGGCGCAGCAGCATTAATTATTATGAGCGAAGAAAAAGCAATCGCATTAGGATTAAAACCCTTAGCTTTCATTAGAAGTTATGCCGATGCTGCTCAAGACCCAAAATGGTTTACAACATCTCCTGCTTTGGCAATTCCAAAAGCATTAGAAAAAGCAGGATTATCAATTAATGATGTTGATTTTTTTGAATTTAACGAAGCTTTTGCCGTTGTTGGTTTGGCCAATGCAAAAATTCTTGGAATCAGCAATGATAAAATCAATGTCAACGGTGGCGCAGTTTCACTCGGACATCCTCTTGGTTGTTCGGGAGCTAGAATTATTGTTACTTTGTTAAACGTATTGGAACAAAATAACGGTAAAATTGGTGCGGCAGCCATTTGTAATGGCGGCGGAGGTGCTTCAGCAATTATTATTGAAAGAGCCTAAATGATATGTTCAAAAATTAGAATAAATCATTTTATATAAAGAAAGAATGTTTGGAATTTGTAATTTAGCGATAATCCCTTTAAGGGCGGAACCAAGCGACAGAAGCGAAATCGTTTCTCAAGTTTTGTTTGGCGAACATTTTGAAATTATTGAAACCCGAAAACAATGGTCAAAAATCAAACTTCATTTTGATAATTATGAAGGTTGGGTCGATTCCAAACAATATCAAATCATTACGGCTTCTGATTTTAAAAACCTTTCAAAAGAATCAATTGTTTTAAATTCCGATTTAATTGAATATATCACAGGAAAAAACAATCTATTAATTCCAATTCCACTGGGCGCCTCGCTTTCTTTTTTAAATCATCCTGAAATAAATTTGGAAGAATTTGATTTTGAAGGCAGCA
>CAIMBK010000079.1 GCA_903839195.1 uncultured Bacteroidota bacterium
CCGTCAGCATTGTGTTCCACTGTTCCGTAATCGATAGTTTCAGTTTCAAAAACCATTCCTGCACCTTCTACTTTTGGAGTTGCAATTGGTCCTTTTGTTTTTTTCAAATCTTGCGCATTAGAAGTCGTAGCTCCTAAAATAGTTAGCATTGCTACTAAAAATATTTTTTTCATTTTCTAAAATTTTTAATTTGAAACAAATCTATATAAAAAAATGAAAATGTGCCCTTTTTTTTTCTTAAAATAAAATTAAATTTTTAATGTGCTTTTTCGCAATAAATTTTTTTAAATTCGCTGATATAATAAGTTTATTAAAATCGAGACCCATTGGCAAGCAAAGACAACCTACCGAAGGAAACCCCTTTGATGAAACAATACAACGAAATCAAAAGGAAATATCCTGATGCTTGTTTGTTGTTTAGAGTGGGCGATTTTTATGAAACCTTTGGCGAAGATGCCATTCGCGCTTCCAAAATATTAGGAATTGTATTGACCAAACGTGGTGCGGGTTCTGAAACCGAAACGGCACTTGCCGGTTTTCCGCACCATTCATTGAATACCTATTTGCCAAAATTAGTCAAAGCCGGACTTCGCGTGGCCATTTGCGACCAACTTGAGGATCCAAAAATGACCAAAACCATTGTCAAAAGAGGGGTGACGGAATTAGTGACGCCCGGCGTTACGATGAATGATGAGGTTTTGCAATCAAAATCCAATAATTTTTTGGCGTCGATTTATTTTGGTAAGAAAAATATTGGAATTTCTTTTTTGGATGTATCCACGGGTGAATTTTTAACTTCGCAAGGAAATCAAGAATATATTGATAAACTGCTTCAAAATTTCAATCCAAGTGAAGTTTTGATTCCAAAGAATAACAAAAATGATTTTAAGGAATTTTTCGGAAGCGATTATCATCCTTTTTATTTAGAAGATTGGATTTACAAGGAAGATTATGCCTTTGAAAAATTAACCCAACATTTTCAAACCGTTTCTCTAAAAGGTTTTGGGATTGAAGAATTGCAAGAAGGCGTTGTGGCTTCGGGAGCGATTCTTTATTATTTGTCAGAAACCCAACACAATCGGGTGCAACACATTACGTCAATTCAGCGAATTGCCGAAGATTCGTATGTCTGGATGGACCGATTTACGATTCGGAATCTGGAATTGTATCACAGTTATAATCCAAATGCCGTAACGCTTTTGGAAGTCATCGATCGAACGCTTTCGCCAATGGGAGGAAGGTTGCTCAAACGTTGGTTGGCTTTGCCATTGAAAGACATTCATAAAATTCGCGACCGCCATCAAGTGGTTTTCTATTTGAAAGAAAATCAAGAAGTGTTGCAAAAAATTCAGTTTCAAATCAAACAAATTTCCGATTTGGAACGCTTGATTTCCAAAATTGCTTCAGGAAAAGTATCGCCTCGCGAAGTGGTTTATTTAAAAGAATCCTTGGATGCGATTATTCCCATAAAAACGATTGCTTTGGAAAGTGATCAAGAAGCGGTTAAGATTATTGGCGATAGTTTGCACAGTTGTGAATTGTTGCGCGAAAAAATTAAAACCACTTTAAATCAAGATGCGCCCGTTGCGATAATCAAAGGAAATGCGATTGCAAAAGGAATTAACGCCGAGTTGGATGAATTAAGAGCCATTTCAACTTCGGGCAAAGAATTTTTGGAAGGAATTGAAAAACGAGAATCTGAAAATACTGGAATTTCATCTTTGAAAATTTCCTTCAATAATGTTTTTGGATATTATATAGAAGTTCGAAATACGCACAAAGACAAAGTGCCCGCAGAATGGATTCGGAAACAAACATTGGTCAATGCCGAACGCTATATTACGGAAGAACTTAAAGAATATGAAACCAAAATTCTCGGCGCCGAAGAAAAAATACATAAATTAGAAGTAGCGCTTTTTGAACAATTAGTGGCCTGGATTGCGACTTATATTAAGCCAGTACAACTCAATGCAAATCTGATTGCGCAGTTGGATTGTTTGACTTCGTTTGCGCAATTGGCCATCGAAAATAACTATGTTTGTCCCGAAATTGACGATAGTTTTGAATTGGAAATTAAGAACGGAAGACATCCCGTTATCGAAAAGCAATTGCCAGTTGGAACACCTTATATTGCCAATGATGTGTATTTGGATCGTGAAACCCAACAATTAATCATGATTACGGGGCCAAATATGTCTGGAAAATCCGCTATTTTAAGACAAACGGCCTTGATTGTATTATTGGCACAAATGGGAAGTTTTGTTCCAGCCGATTCGGTTCGGATGGGAATGGTTGATAAAATTTTCACTAGGGTAGGCGCCTCCGATAATATTTCGATGGGCGAATCTACTTTTATGGTGGAAATGAATGAAACGGCTTCCATTTTAAATAATATTTCCGATCGAAGTTTGGTGCTTTTGGATGAAATTGGTCGAGGAACCAGCACTTATGATGGGATTTCAATCGCCTGGGCCATTGCCGATTTCTTGCACGAACATCCATCAAGACCCAAAACGTTATTTGCTACTCATTATCACGAATTGAACGAAATGAGCGCCATTTTGCCAAGAATTCAGAATTTCAATGTATCTGTAAAAGAATTAAAAGATACGGTGCTATTTGTTCGAAAATTAGTAAAAGGGGGAAGCGCCCATAGTTTTGGAATTCATGTAGCGAAAATGGCCGGAATGCCCCAAACGGTGATTTTGAAAGCGCAGAAATTATTAAAAAAACTAGAAAAAGAACATTCAGGCGACGCTTTGAATGGAATAAAACAAGAAAAAGACGAAATGCAAATGAGTTTTTTCAATTTGGACGACCCGCTATTGGAAGAAATAAAAGAGGAGATTTTAAGTTTGGATATCAATACATTAACCCCGATTGAATCCTTGATGAAGCTTAATGAAATTAAGCGAATGCTTACCAAAAAATGATTTTAATCGCAGTAAAGTTTACGTTGTGAGAAGGTTAAAATCAAAGTGCTATTTTTTTATAAAAAAGACTTGTTTAATAGAATTAATATATTAAATTTGCCTCCGCATTACAAAGGAAGGAATGTCGTTCTTTTATGCGCAAACGCGAAAATAGCTCAGTTGGTAGAGCGCGACCTTGCCAAGGTCGAGGTCGCGGGTTCGAGCCCCGTTTTTCGCTCAAAAATAAACGCTCGGATAATGTTTTTTTAATTTTTTCTAAAAATTAGTAAGAAACATTTAAAAGAAAAACGCTTGAAAGATGATTTTTATTTAGTTTTTTCTAAAAATTAGTAAGAAACATTTAAAAGCAAAACGCTCGGATGGTGAAATTGGTAGACACGCTGGACTTAAAATCCAGTGAACA
>CAIMBK010000080.1 GCA_903839195.1 uncultured Bacteroidota bacterium
CGTTTCGATTGAAACGGGATTTTTTTTTAATGATTGTCTTTATCTAGATAATTTGGAATTCCATCACCATCTGTATCTGGAAAAGTGATTGTTCCATCTGCATTTTTTATTATTTCGTACTTGGTCATAAAATGATCACCATCATCATCTTGGTCATACATATTGGCATATCCATCGCCATCACTATCATAATCAATTGGTTTTTGACCTATAACCGTCGGGTCAATTTCATCTTTTGATAAAATTCCATCTCGGTCATGATCACGATAACGCAATTTTCTTAATTTGAATGAAAAAATTAATGGTGAATAAGCTGAAATTGATGCCGAAGGAACAGCATTATAATACCCTAAACCAGAAGGTAAAAACATTACGCCTGCCCCATAATTATTGAAAGCTACCGGATTTTCATTTACAGCTGTGTCGTAAGTTCCTGTTTTGAAAAGTGGAATAATATCGGCCCAACCAGGAACAACGGATTGTAATTGAAACCAAATCGGATTTGGCGCATAATCAAACTGTGTATCGTCTAAAAGATTTCCTTTATATGAAACATAAACAGAATCAACCGGAGAAGGATTTTGACTTACGCCTTCTCTAAATTTAATATAATACACTTTATAATTAACACCGTGGTCATCATTTTGAACCATTGTTGAATCAAGAGGATATTCTGTTTGATTTCGAATGGACAATTCGGTTCCGCCAACTTCTATTTCTGAAAAAGTCACATTATAATCCGAATCAACGGTCATATAATGAGAGTCAATAAAATTATCTATAGAATCAATATCGGCATTATATTGTTCGGTATAATCTCTAAGCGGAACTGTTGGAGCCGTATTATTATTAGTCGTGCAAGACGCAAAAACCACTACGAGCGTTAGAAAAGAAAGTATTTTAAACAATTTAGTCATTATTCCTATAAATTTAAGTGCGCAAGATACAATATTGATTTATTTTTGTAAAGAAATTAACTTTGATTTTAGAAAAAATATGAGAATCGATAAATATTTGTGGTGCGTTCGTTATTACAAAACCAGAAACATGGTGACCGAAGCTTGCAAAAAAAATCATATTACCGTGAACGGGAATCTTGCCAAACCATCAAAGGAAGTTTTTCCTACAGATAAAATCACGTTTAGAAAAGACCAAATTACGCAAATCATTGTCGTTTTGGACATTCCGCCCAATCGTGTTGGCGCCAAACTTGTAGATCTGTATCGAAAAGATGAAACGCCCGCGGAAGCTTTCCAACATTTGGAACTTTTGAAACTTTCTAAAGAACATTACCGAAAAACGGGCGATGGGCGTCCTACGAAAAAAGACCGTCGGGATTTGGATCAATTTGGAAATGATATTCCAGAAGACGAACAGGAATAAACGGATTTATTTATATTTAATACAAAAATAGAGAAAATAGAAAAACTCTTTTTATCTTTGAAAAAACAAAAACCATGAGTCAAAATACCATTCTCAACCATCAAGAAATTGAGCATAAAATCAGAAGAATCGCCTATCAAATATATGAAACATTTGTTGATGAACCAGAAATTGTGTTGGCTGGAATTGCTTCAAATGGATTTGTTTTTGCCAAAAAATTGGCCGTTGAATTGGAACGAATTTCTACTATAAAAATTAGTCTTTGCGAAGTTTTTATCAATAAACAAAATCCAAACATTCTAATTACAACCTCGCTTTCAAAAGAAAACTACGAAAACAAAGGGGTTGTTTTGGTTGACGATGTTTTGAGTTCGGGCACCACGTTAATTTATGGCGTAAAACATTTCTTGGAAGTGCCTTTGAAAAAATTAAAAACCGCCGTTTTAGTTGACAGAAATCATAAAAAATATCCCGTAAAAGCTGATTTTAAAGGACTTTCACTTTCTACTTCTTTGCTAGAACACGTTCAAGTTGTTTTTGAAAATAATGCTGATCACGCTTATTTAAGCTAAAATAGTTTCTATTTCGGTAACAATTTCATCAATCGATTTTTGATCTACGTGGATTGTAAAATTAGCTTGATTGTAATAAAAACTTCTATCAAAAAGATGTTTGGCGATAAATTCCTTCAATTCCTCCTCGCTTTTATTGGCAACCATGGGTCTTTTCTCTTTTTCATTGACAATTCGATGGTACAAATTTTCAATCGAAGCAGATAAATAGATGGAAGTGGTATTTTCAGAAGAAAGAAACTCATTATTATTGGCATAACAAGGCGTTCCTCCTCCCCAACTCAAAATCATCGATTCAGGAGAAGCTACTAATTCCGAAAGTACTTCGTGTTCAAGAAGTCGAAAAAAGAGTTCGCCTTTGGCTTCAAAAATTTTAGAAATTGAATTTCCAGAGCGTTTTTCGATCACTTCGTCGAGATCATAATGTGGAATTCCCATTTTTTGGGCCAATGCTTTCGCAACAGTTGACTTCCCTGAACCCATATATCCTATTAAAATTACTTTTCTCATTGCTATTAAGACGTTATAAATAAGGTCATTAAGAAGGTTTACTAAAAAAAGGCAAATTTATAAGAAAATTGCTTTGAAAAATAAATAATAAGGCCTTATATTTGCACCCGCGTTCAAGAAAGGAAAAATGACTCGATAGCTCAGTCGGTAGAGCACATCACTTTTAATGATGGGGTCCTGGGTTCGAGCCCCAGTCGGGTCACAATTTTTATTCCATTTCTTGAACGAATGACTCGATAGCTCAGTCGGTAGAGCACATCACTTTTAATGATGGGGTCCTGGGTTCGAG
>CAIMBK010000081.1 GCA_903839195.1 uncultured Bacteroidota bacterium
GAAGTATTAGAATCTAATGGTTCGTCTTCTATGGCTACTGTTTGCGCAGGAACATTATCATTAATGGATGCTGGTATTCAAATGATTCGTCCTGTTTCAGGAATTGCGATGGGATTAATTACTGATGGAGAACGTTTTGCGGTTTTATCTGATATTTTAGGTGATGAAGATCACTTAGGAGATATGGATTTCAAAGTAACTGGAACTTCAGAAGGTATTACAGCTTGTCAAATGGACATCAAAATTGACGGATTGAAATACGAAATTATGGAAGCTGCCTTGGCGCAAGCCCGTGATGGAAGATTACATATTTTGAACATTTTAACGGAAACTTTGGCACAACCAAAAGCAGATGTGAAGGTTTATGCTCCAAAAATTATCATGAGAACCATTCCTGGTAACTTTATTGGTGCTTTGATTGGTCCTGGAGGAAAAGTGATTCAAGAATTGCAAAAAGCCACTGGTTGTACAATCGTTATCAACGAAGAAAACGAAATGGGAATTGTAGAAATTCTTGGAACAAATCCTGATGGAATTGCAGCTGTTTTAGCAAAAATTGATTCTATCATTTTCAAACCAACATTGGGCGAAGCTTATGAAGTGAAAGTAATTAAAATGCTTGATTTTGGAGCCGTAGTAGAATATACAGCAGCGCCAGGAAATGAGGTATTACTTCACGTATCTGAGTTGGCATGGGAACGTACAGAAAATGTTTCGGATGTAGTAAACATGGGCGATGTTTTTGAAGTGAAATACTTAGGAATTGACCCAAAAACTAGAAAAGAAAAAGTATCTAGAAAAGCGTTATTGCCAAGACCTCCAAGAGAATCTTAATAAAATAGCAAATTTATTTGCAAAGTAAACCCCCAATTTATTCATTTAAATTGGGGGTTTTTCTTTAATTATAAATTAATCATCTAACTTCATGATAGTAATAGAGGCACTTTCCGTTTTCTTCAAACTCGAAACCAAATCAAAAGTTCGGTCCGAATCAATCAATTGAATTGTTGTAGTATTTGGTTTTAAATCGCCTTCACTAACGGCTTCAATTTTAAATACGTTTTTTCCATTCTCGATATTAACGTTGATTTTTTTTCTTTTATTAACTAAATGATATTCTTTCAAAACCAAAATATCATTATTATATACATTAATAATGTCGCCATCTTCAACTTCTGAATCCCAAAGAATTAATTCCATTGTACTGAATTTAGTAAAAACCGTTAAATTCTGATCTTTTATTAAATTGTTTACTTTCAAACTATCCATAACCCTAAGAGGATTCACTTTTTTCTTAGTGGCTTCATCCACGCGATTAGATTTTTGGAGTTTATTATTGATTTTATTAAAAAATTTATACAACTTATTAGATCCAATCAAAAGTAATGTACCGTCGATGCACTTTTGCTTATTTTGATATAAACCCTTGAAATCGCCTGTCAATTTACTGCTATCATCCACTAATTTTATTTTTCCAGCGAAATTAACAAAGCAAAAAGTATTCGAACTTAAAGGAGATTTAGTATATAAAATAGATTCTTCTTTAAAATCAATGGCTTTTGTTTTACTATTATAATTTCCAGAAATGGAATTTTTGGTTTCATGAGCACCGCCTAAATCGGTAACAGAATATCCCGAAAGCTTTCCATTTGATTCATAAAAAACTAATCTATAAGTAATTACAGTTTTATCATTTCCATTTAATTTAATAGCTCCTAAATATTCATATTTTTCCTGAGCGTTTGTGAAGAAAAAAAATAATAAAAAAAATGAAGTACTAATATATTTCATAAGATTTTTTGTATGTTTGGACAAATATAAACCTATTAATAATTAAAAACTATGAAATTAAAATTTTTACTTTCGATGGTTGCAATCCTGTTTTTATCAGTATTCGCTACCTATGCGTCTTTCCCTGTGCAAAGAGCAAACAACACAACTACAACAACTACAACTGTTGTTGAAAAATCAAATGACGACTTGTCATCTCCAGCAGCTATTGGAGGAGACAAAAGTCAATTAATTGCACTTATCCTTGTGCTTTTAGTAGGCGGTTTGGGAATCCACCGTTTTTACTTAGGTTACACTTGGCAAGGTGTTGTTCAATTATTAACTGCTGGTGGATGTGGAGTTTGGGCTCTAATCGACTTGATCAGAATCATCACTGGTGATTTAGGACCAAAAGACAGTAGTTATTCTTCTACACTATAGTAAATAATGTTAAGAAAATTTGTTTTCTATACCCGAATCTTGATTACAATGGTCACTCCTTTTGTGCTATTGCTATTACCGTCTGATTTTTTTGATAAAGGCGAATCCGTTTGTCTTTCAAAATCATTAGCAGGAATGGAATGTTATGCTTGTGGCTTAACAAGAGCTACGATGCATTTTGTTCATTTTGAATTTCAAAAAGCATGGGAATTTAATAAACTCTCGTTTATTGTAGTACCAATGTTATTTCCTTTATGGTTAAAAGCATTTTATGAAATTAGAGGCAAATCATTACCCGGAATTTTAGGCAAATTAACCTAAACACGTTACTAAATATTATCAAAAGAGACCACTGAAAAGATGGTCTCTTTTTTTATTAAAATAAACTTACTGTTTTTTGTAACTTTTTTGCAACTCCAAACGTATAACCATTTGTACACTTAAAAAAGGACAAAAAAAGCTATGAGACAACTTAAAATTACCAAGCAGGTAACCAACCGCGAAACCGCTTCATTAGACAAATACTTACAAGAAATTGGAAAAGTAGATTTGATTACCGCTGATGAAGAAGTAGAATTGGCACAAAAAATTAAAGCCGGCGATCAAAAAGCCCTTGAAAAATTAACCAAAGCCAATTTACGTTTCGTTGTTTCGGTAGCAAAACAATATCAAAACCAAGGATTAACCCTTCCCGATTTAATTAATGAAGGAAATTTAGGATTAATCAAAGCTGCGCAACGTTTTGATGAAACTCGTGGATTCAAATTCATTTCCTATGCCGTTTGGTGGATTCGTCAATCGATTCTACAGGCTTTGGCCGAACAATCTCGAATCGTTCGTTTGCCGTTAAACAAAATTGGTTCTATCAATAAAATCAACAAAATGTATGCCTTATTAGAACAATCTAATGAGCGTCCGCCTTCTGCTGAAGAAATTGCAAAAGAATTAGACATGACCGTGAATGACGTGAAAGAGTCTATGAAAAACTCGGGGCGTCACCTTTCAATGGATGCACCACTTGTTGAAGGCGAAGATTCCAACCTTTACGACGTTTTGCGTTCGGGTGAATCTCCAAATCCAGACAGAGCTTTAATTCACGAATCATTACGCACCGAAATTGAACGTTCGTTAGAAACTTTAACGCCAAGAGAAGCCGACGTTGTTCGTTTGTATTTTGGATTAGGCGACCAACATCCGATGACCTTAGAAGAAATTGGAGAAACTTTTGATTTAACACGTGAAAGAGTTCGTCAAATTAAAGAAAAAGCGATTCGCAGATTGAAACATACTTCAAGAAGTAAAATTTTAAAAACCTATTTAGGATAAAATTCTGCTTAAAAATGAAAAATACTCTAATTGCTCCTTCCGTTTTAGCTGCCGATTTTGCCAACTTACAACGCGACATCGAAATGATAAACAATAGCGAAGCCGATTGGTTTCATATTGACATCATGGACGGGGTTTTCGTGCCGAATATATCTTTTGGAATGCCGGTTTTAGAAGCCATTTCCAAACATGCTAAAAAAACAATCGATGTGCATTTGATGATTGTGGATCCCGATCGATATATCAAGACATTTGCGGCTTTAGGATCCAATATTTTGACTGTTCATTA
>CAIMBK010000082.1 GCA_903839195.1 uncultured Bacteroidota bacterium
ATTCAATTGGGCTTGTAAAATATGCTTTAAACAATAATTTAATTGAAGCGTAATAAATCCTATTAACGTTTACTTATTTCTACGATTTCCAAATCCTTAATTTTATCACCATCAATCACAAAGCGAAGCATCGTTCGTATTTGATGAAAACCACTAATTCCAGCAGCTCCCGGATTCATGTGCAATAAATTATGTTTCTTGTCAAACTGAACTTTCAATATATGCGAATGGCCACAAATAAAAAGCTGCGGCGGATTTGCAGACATTTCTTCCCGAATGTCAGCATGGTATTTTCCTGGATATCCACCGATATGTGTTATCCAAACTGAAACATCTTCGCAAAAAAAACGATTATTTAACGGAAATGACAATCGGGCCTGCGAATCATCAATATTGCCATAAACGGCTCGAAGTGGTTTTAAACGTTCAATGGTATCCGTAACCTCCAAATTACCTATATCTCCCGCATGCCAAACCTCATCAGCCTGATTGACATACTTTAAAATCGTATCATCAATGTGACTGTGGGTGTCCGAAAGCAAGAGTATTTTTTTCATTTAATTTTGGGTTTATAACGTTGCAAAGTTACAAACTTTGTACCTTTGTTGCTTTGAAACTTTACTACGAAAAGCATCTTGAGATATTTCATAAAATTCGCTTATAACGGAACCCATTATCACGGGTGGCAAAGCCAACCCAACGCCTCCTCTATTCAAGAGACTTTGAATACTGCGATGTCCGTTATTTTTAATACTGAAATTAATCTTATGGGCGCTGGACGTACCGATACCGGCGTTCATGCCAAAGAAATGTTTGCCCATTTTGACTTGGATTCAACTTTTGATATTCCAAATACCATTCATAAATTGAATTCTTTTTTGCCTAATGACATTGTGGTTTTTGATATTATTCCGGTTGCTCCTGAAGCCCATGCGCGTTTTGATGCCTCACAAAGAACCTACGAATACCATATCAATCGCTTTAAAGATGTTTTTGGAACAGACGGAAGTTGGTATTATCACCAAAATTTGAATGTCGATTTAATGAATTTGGCGGCAGCCGAACTCAAAAATTACACCGATTTCGAATGTTTTTCAAAAGTAAATACCGATGTAAACACCTTTAATTGTGATATTTTTGTTGCCTATTGGAAACAAGAAAACGACCAACTAATCTTTACTATTTCGGCCAATCGATTTCTACGAAACATGGTGCGCGCCATCGTGGGAACGCTCATTAATGTGGGTCTAGAAAAACTAACTCTTGCCGATTTTAAAGCCATAATTGAAAGCAAAGACCGAAACAAAGCGGGTTTTTCAGTTCCAGCCCACGGATTGTATTTAACCCAAATAACCTATGACTATTTATAGCGATTACTTCGCCAAACAACCCTTTATTATATGAAAGCAAAAGTATTCGATACCAACGTCTTTAAACGCATACTACAATATGCAAAGCCATATAAATGGCGGTTTAATGGCGTGATATTTTTTGCTGTTTCGCTTTCGTTTTTTGCCGCACTTCGCCCCTATTTACTGAAACTAACCGTTGATGATTATATTAAAACACACGACAAACACGGCTTGTTGATTTATGTCGTTTTTATGGGAATGGTGCTTTTGATGGAAGTTTTCTCGAATTTCTACTTTGTGTATTGGGCCAATTGGCTTGGGCAAGACATTATCAAGGATGTTCGAACCAAATTATTTAAACACATGTTGAGTTTTCGAATGAAATATTATGACAATGCGCCTGTCGGACAACTCATTACGCGCTCGGTTTCGGATATGGAGTCGATTGCGAAAATATTCAGTCAAGGACTTTTTATGATTGGAAGTGATTTGTTAAAAATGGGCGTCATCCTTATTTTTATGTTCAAAGAAAACTGGCGATTAACTTGTATCGTTATTATTGCTATGCCTATTTTGGTAGTTGTAACAAGAGTTTTTCAACGAAAAATGCAAGTGACTTTTGAAGAAGTTCGGAATCAAATTGCGAACCTCAATACTTTTGTACAAGAACGCGTTACGGGAATGAAAATTGTGCAACTCTTTAATAGAGAAGATATTGAATTTGATAAATTTCAAGAAATCAATGCCAAACACAATAAAGCTTGGATAAAAACCATTCTTTACAACTCTATTTTCTTTCCTATTGCCGATATTATTTCGTCATTAACACTTGGTTTTATTGTGCTTTATGGTGGTTATCGCATTTTGGGTGGCGACGAAACGACCACTTTTGGAGATATTTTTTCCTATACGATGTATATCGGAATGTTGTTCAACCCGCTTAGGCAAATTGCCGATAAATTCAATGAAATGCAAATGGGTATGATTTCGGCCAATCGTGTTTTTGAAATTTTGGATACTAAAGACCAAATTCAAGACATTGGAACCATTGAAGCGCCCATATTTAAAGGAACTATCGAATTTAATAACGTGCATTTTGGTTATATTGAAAATGAAGAAGTCATCAAAGGCATTAATTTGAAAGTCAAAGCAGGCGAAACTATAGCCGTAGTTGGCGCTACAGGTGCCGGAAAATCGACTATTATAAATTTATTAAATCGGTTTTACGAACTCAATAGTGGCAACATTTTTATTGATAACGAAAACATTCACGACTATACTTTGGATTCCCTACGGAAACAAATAGCGGTGGTTTTGCAAGATGTTTTTCTGTTTGCCGATACGATTTTGAACAACATTACACTCTATAATCCCGCCATTTCGAAAGAACAAGTATTGGCTGCAGCCAAAAAAATTGGCGTCCACGATTTTATTATGAGTTTGCCCGAAGGTTATGATTATAATGTAAAAGAACGGGGCGTAATGCTGTCTTCCGGACAACGTCAATTGATTGCTTTTTTGCGTGCCTATGTCAGTAATCCTAGTATTTTGATTCTAGACGAAGCCACCTCGTCGATTGATACTTATTCCGAAGAATTGATTCAACGCGCTACAGAAACCATTACCAAAGGCCGAACATCGATAGTGATAGCCCACCGATTGGCCACTATTGTTAGTGCCGATATGATTATTGTGATGGACAAAGGGCTAATCGTAGAGCAAGGAACCCACAAAGAATTGGTAGTTAAAGAAAATGGCTACTACAAATCCCTTTATGACTCGCAGTTTTCGATCAATAGCGAGGTCGAATAATCCCTTTCTTTTTATAAATACTCCAAAATATTGGTAAAAAACGCCAAATTTTACCTTCCTGACGCCAAGTTTCACGTTTTTTTAGAAAAATGAGGTCTTTAAGTAAATTATATTGAAATAATAAATTTTTAATTTAGGATGTATATTTAACAATTAACAATTTCAAAACACCTTGTTAAATTAAAAAAAATACTTAATTTCGCTACCGGATAATTCATTGAAGATTATACCCATTTGAAACGGATTGTTTAATCCATTTCAAACCTACAATTCAAGAAAAAAAACATAAAAAATGAAATACGATATTATTGTTTTAGGAAGTGGACCTGGCGGATATGTAACTGCCATTCGTGCCTCACAATTAGGGTTTAAAGTAGCCGTAATCGAAAAAGAAAACTTAGGTGGCGTTTGTTTAAATTGGGGTTGTATTCCAACAAAAGCCTTGCTAAAATCGGCACAAGTTTTTGATTATTTGAAACACGCAGCCGATTATGGTTTGACGGTTTCTTCCTTTGATAAAGATTTTAATGCCGTAGTTTCTCGAAGTCGAAATGTAGCCGATGGAATGAGCAAAGGTGTTCAGTTTTTGATGAAAAAAAATAAAATTGATGTCATTGATGGTTTCGGAAAAATGAAACCAGGCAAAAAAATAGATGTTACCGCTGCCGATGGAAAAGTAACCGAATATAGCGCCGACCATATCATTATTGCAACAGGAGCGCGTTCTCGCGAATTGCCAAACTTGCCACAAGACGGTGTAAAAGTAATTGGATACCGACTCGCAATGACGCTAGCTACCCAGCCAAAATCAATGATTGTAGTAGGTTCTGGAGCTATTGGGGTGGAATTTGCACACTTCTATAACGCCATGGGAACCGATGTTACAATTGTGGAGTTTTTACCAAATATTGTTCCGTTGGAAGACGAAGACATTTCGAAACAAATGGAACGCTCGATGAAAAAAGCAGGCGTTAAAATCATGACCAACTCCTCAGTAGAAAAAATTGATACTTCAGGAAAAGGAGTTAAAGCATTCGTGAAAACGGCAAAAGGAGAAGAAATTCTAGAAGCAGACATTTTACTTTCGGCCGTTGGAATTAAAACCAACCTTGAAAATATAGGATTAGAAGAAGTGGGAATTGCCACCGACCGAGATAAAATTTTAGTGAATGATTTTTATCAAACGAACATTCCAGGTTATTATGCTATTGGCGATGTAGTTCCAGGTCCTGCTTTGGCTCACGTAGCTTCAGCCGAAGGAATTACTTGTGTAGAAAAAATTGCTGGTTTGCATGTTGACCCAATTGATTATGGCAACATTCCAGGCTGTACTTATGCCTCACCCGAAATTGCCTCAGTAGGATTGACCGAAAAACAAGCCCTTGAAAAAGGATATGAATTGAAAGTGGGTAAATTTCCATTTTCTGCCTCAGGAAAAGCAAAAGCATCTGGAACACCAGACGGATTTGTAAAAGTAATTTTTGATGCCAAATATGGCGAATGGTTAGGATGTCACATGATTGGCGCTGGCGTAACCGACATGATTGCCGAAGCCGTTGTAGCTAGAAAACTAGAAACTACTGGCCACGAAATCTTGAAATCCATTCACCCTCACCCAACCATGAGTGAAGCCGTTATGGAAGCCGTTGCCGAAGCCTATGGCGAAGTAATTCATTTATAAATGTAAAGTAGATTTGGATTTTTAAAAGTCCGATTGGTAGCAGTATCAATCGGACTTTTTGTTTGATAACTATTCTAAACCGAAATCACGGTGGTGTTTTTTACTTCGCTAATCATAAACGTACTGTGGGTGCTACCAATGTGTTGCAAAGTAGTAAGTTTATTGACCAAAAACTCCCGATATTCTTCCATGTCTTTTACCACAATTTTGAGAATATAATCATAATCGCCGCTTACATGGTGGCATTCAATCACTTCTTTCAATTGGGTAATTTCCTTTTCAAAAGTGGTAACGAATTCTCGAGTGTGTTGAATTAATTTTAAATGACAAAAAACCACAAACCCCTTTTCCACTTTCAAGCGATTAATTAAAGCCACATATTTTTCAATAATCCCTTCGCGTTCGAGCTTTTTGATTCGCTCATAAACCGCCGTAACAGAAAGATTGAGTTTTAAAGCCAATTCTTTAGTGGTTTTTTTGGCATCGGTTTGTAGCAAGTGCAACAGTTTTTTATCAATTGAATCCATAATTTACACTTTAATATTATCTATAAAACTTTATTTTTAATAACAAAAATAGATAATTAATCTATATAATAACGATATCAATTACAAATAATCTAAATTACAGCTATAGTATTGTTTATTAATCTAATAAAATGCAATTTTGAATGAAATAACCAATACTTCATCACTATGTCTGATTTCAATCCTGCCGACCGTATTCAAGACTTGCAATATTTTGGCGAATTTGGAGGCGTAAATCCTTCCATTTCGGATAGTTCTACCTATACTTTTCTATCGGCAAAAACCATGTTTGACACCTTTGAAGGCAATGCCGAAGGTTGTTATCTTTATTCGCGACATTCTTCACCAAGTAATTTATATTTAGACAAAGCCCTAGCGGCTATGGAAGGAACCGAAGCGGCAAACGTTGCTGCCTCTGGAATGGGTGCTATTACGCCAACGCTATTGCAATTGTGCGGCCATGGTGACCATATTGTTTCAAGCCGAACAATATATGGTGGAACGTATGCTTTTTTGAAGAATTTCACTCCAAGATTTGGAATACAAACCACCTTTGTCGATATCACCAAATTGGATTTAGTAGAAGCGGCCATAACCGCCAACACCAGAGTATTGTATTGCGAAACCGTAAGTAATCCGTTATTAGAAGTTGCTGATATTGCTGGCCTTTCAAAAATTGCTAAAAAACACAACATAAAACTGGTTGTTGACAACACTTTTTCTCCATTATCTGTGGCACCAATAAAATTAGGCGCCGATATTGTAATTCACAGTTTGACCAAATACATCAACGGAAGTAGCGACACTGTTGCGGGTGTAGTTTGTGCTTCTCGTGCTTTTATTGATGAATTAAAAAATGTTAATAGCGGCGCAAGCATGCTACTCGGACCAACAATGGATAGTTTACGTTCCGCTAGCGTGATGAAAAACCTTCGAACGCTTCACATCCGAATGAAACAACACAGCTATAACGCGCACTATTTGGCCGAACGATTCGAGAAAGAAGGTATTAAAACCGTGTACCCAGGATTGGCAAGCCATCCGAGTCATGAAATTTATAAAAACATGATTAATCCAGAATATGGTTTTGGAGGAATGATGACCTTAGACGTGGGTACTTTAGATAAAGCCAATGAATTAATGGAATTGATGCAAAGCAAAAATCTTGGCTATTTGGCCGTGAGTTTAGGATTTTATAAAACATTATTTAGCGCACCTGGAACTTCCACATCGAGTGAAATTCCATTAGAAGAACAAATTAAAATGGGACTAACCGACGGATTAATTCGTTTTTCAATTGGATTAGACAATGATATTGAACGTACTTTTAATGAGATGAAAGAGTGCATGAAAATACTTTCAATTCTATAAAAAGAGACAAAATTTTTGTTATAATTCGTTTAAAATTCGTTTTAAACGATTTTTTTTTACTTTAGGTGAAAATAATATCTATTATCAATATGTGGGGTCTAAAATAGGTACGAATTAAATAAAAGAAATAACTTTTTTTACACAAAATTGAAATTTTGTGCCATGGAAATGTTATATCAGTTTTTGTCAAACCCTATAAAAGTTGTTTTTTTTGCCTGTTTGTTTTTGATTTTACTATTGAACGCTTTACAAGTGATTTCAAGAAGCAATGACAATTTATTGGTTTCGGATATTTTAAATCACAAAAGACGAATTTGGCAAATAGTTGGGATTTTGACGGCAATGAGTTTTAGTATTTTGCTGTTTTCCTATTATTTAAATATCGGATTTGGAAGCCAAACTACTATTCCGATTGGTTACAAAAAAAACATAGTCAGTTGCAATTGGACAAAATTTGCCCGAATTGAAGGCTTTAAAAACAAGGACGGAAATGCAATTTATACTACAAAATTTAAAATAGAAGACACCCGAATTTGCGGCAATTTTGAAAGTGATTCCTGCAACTATTCGAACAATTATTTTGTATATGAATTGGATAAAAATAAACTCACTGAATTTAAAACCACCTTCGAATATAATTCATTTGCCCAAAAACACCAATTACCAAACGCTCAAGAATTTCAAAATTATGAATCCAATTATAATGATTATTGGAATGGTTATCGTTTTTTGTTTTTTTAATTAAATCCCAGCAACTTCTTTTATTTCGTCAATGATTCTAATAGCCAAAGCATCGGCTTCTTTTTGGGATTTGGCTTCGGTATAAATTCGAATAATTGGTTCGGTATTCGATTTTCTGAGATGTACCCAATTTTCGGCAAAGTCAATTTTGACACCATCAATGGTCGAAATTCGTTCCGATTTATACTTGGAAGTCATGGCTTTTAATATCGAATCAACATTAATTTGCGGAGTCAATTCAATTTTATTTTTGCTCATAAAATACTGCGGATAAGTAGCGCGCAATTCGGCAACGGTCAAATCCTGATTCGCTAAATAGGTCAAAAATAAAGCAACGCCAACCAAACTATCACGGCCGTAATGCAATTCTGGATAAATAATTCCACCATTTCCTTCGCCGCCAATAACCGCATTAGTCGCTTTCATTAACGTAACAACATTCACCTCGCCCACCGCACTTGCTTCGTAAGTTCCGTTGTGTTTCATTGTAATATCATTCAACGCACGCGAAGATGACATATTTGACACCGTATTTCCTGGGGTTTTACTCAAAACATAATCCGCGCAAGCTACAAGCGTATATTCTTCCCCAAACATTTCACCATCATTAGAAATAAACGCCAAGCGGTCAACGTCGGGATCCACAACAACACCGAAATCGGCTTTTTCTTTCAAAACTAAGGTACAAATATCGCCCAAATGCTCTTTCAAAGGTTCCGGATTATGCGGGAAATGGCCATTCGGTTCACAATATAATTTCACAACTTCAACACCCATTTGCTCCAACAATTTCGGAATTATAATTCCTCCCGAAGAATTCACCGCATCCACCACCACTTTGTATTTCTTTTTGGCAACGGCTTCCGCATCTACCAATGGTAAATTCAACACTTCATCAATGTGAATATCCATATATGCATCATTTGCTGTTATGGTTCCAAGCGAATCCACATCCGAAAAATCAAAAGCTTCGGCTTCGGCGATATCAAGAATTTTTGCCCCGTCATCGCCATTCAAAAACTCTCCTTTTTCGTTTAATAATTTCAATGCATTCCACTGTTTTGGATTATGAGAGGCTGTTAGAATTATTCCGCCATCAGCATTTTCCATCGGAACGGCAATTTCCACCGTTGGCGTAGTTGACAATCCCAAATCGATAACATCAATTCCTAATCCAATAAGCGTATTAACTACCAAATTATGAATCATCGGTCCAGAAATTCGGGCATCGCGCCCAATCACCACGGTGAGTTTTTGTTTCTTAGAATAGGTTTTAAGCCAAGTTCCATAAGCTGAAGCAAATTTCACGGCATCAACTGGCGTTAAATTGTCGCCCACTTTTCCGCCGATAGTTCCCCGAATTCCCGATATTGATTTGATAAGTGTCATACTATTTTGGTATTTGAATTTTCTAATGCAAATATAGTAGTTGCAAATCCAAAATAATAATTTGATGCCATTTTTATAATAATTTAAAATAAAATCCTTCCCATGAAACTTTGTATATTTGAAGGGTATTATTTTCAATAAAAATGAATTTTCTAGCACATATTTATCTTTCTGGCGATGACGATTGGGTTAAAATCGGCAATTTTATGGCCGATGGTATTCATGGAAAAAAGTATCTGAATTTACCCGAAACCATGCAAAAAGGCGTTTTATTGCATCGCGCCATTGACACTTTTACCGATGCGCATCCGGTGTTTCGGCAAAGTACCAAAAGACTTCATAATCCCTATCATCATTATTCTGGCGTAATTGTCGATGTTTTTTATGACCATTTTTTGGCCAAAAATTGGAATCAATATTCAGACGAATCTCTTGAAAATTATGTCGCTCGATTTTACCAATCGCTTTATGATAATTATGAACTTTTGACCGAAAGAACCCAACATTTATTGCCTTATATGGTCGAACAAAACTGGCTGGTTAGTTATCAAACTACCGAGGGAATCCAGCAAATTTTGACTCAAATGGACCGACGAACAAAAAACAAATCCAATATGCAATTTTCGGTCAATGAATTGGTTTTGTATTCAACGGAATTTGAAAATGAATTTACCCTTTTCTTCAAAGAATTAATTGATTTTTCAATAAATAAAAGAAACGAATTATGGTATTTATAGCACAATTAGAATCGTGAAACCGCCATTCCGACAGAACGCCATATTCGGGATTTATTTCCTTTTTTTAAGCATTAAAAACAAATTTAAAGCCATTAAGTAAAAGGGAAGCTTTAAAAAATTTATAAATAATTTTAAGTCTGTTTTATAAAGCGTATTTTCGCAAAGAATAAATGAAAATATTCAAAAAAATGCCACCCAAAAAAACGACACCTTTTAAACTTTTTACCCGAAATATACTTCGAAGAATAGAAAACTATTTTTTCTTAGCCAAAGGAATGATGTCCGAACGTCATTTTATTTATTTTTCGTGCGTAGTAGTGGCCATTTCATGTTCGCTTGCGGTAATTGTTTTAAAAAGTTTTGCTCACAATGTTTTTCTTTTTGCTACCTATATAAATGGTTTTCTTAAACTTCCTTTCATTAATAGTATTCTTCCGATAATTGGGATTTTGCTTACGGTTTTTGTTATCAAAAACATGCTCGATGGAAAACTTGAAAAAGGAAGTTCTCGAATTCTCTTTGCAGTAGCAAAAAAAGGCGGAATTCTCCCTAGAAAACAAATGTATGCGCAAATCATCACCAGTTCGCTGACCGTTGGACTTGGAGGTTCTGCAGGATTAGAATCGCCAATCACTATAACAGGAGCGGCAATTGGATCCAATTTTGCCCAAAAATACCATCTCTCGCAAAAAGATCGAATTTTACTTTTGGCCTGTGGCGTTGCTGCTGGAATTGGTTCTGCTTTCAACGCCCCAATTGCAGGCGTTTTGTTTGCTATCGAAGTTGTTTTGACCGATGTTACCATTACCGCTTTTATTCCAATTATTATTTCTGCCGCAACAGGCGCGTTGATTTCAACAATTTTATTGAATCCAGACGCACTTTTGTCTTTTGATCAAGAACAAAGCTTTGATTATCATAATATTGCATTCTATGTTTTACTTGGGATTTTGGCCGGTTTTACTTCTGTTTATCACGCTCGAAACTTTCAAAAAATGGAAGCTTTTTTTAGTAAATTTAAAAATCAAACCTATAAAAGAGCCCTTTTTGGCGCAAGTATTTTGGCGGTGTTAATTTTCTTTTTCCCAACGCTTTTCGGTGAAGGATATGAAAGCATCAAGACTTTGGCCAATTCCAATCCAGAAGTTTTATTAAATAATACCCTGTTAGAACCATTTAAAAACAGCGAATGGGTTTTGCTTTTGTTTATTGGCGCCACTTTATTGCTTAAAGTTTTCGCAACCGGACTTACCATCGGAAGCGGGGGAAATGGAGGGAATTTTGCTCCTTCCCTATTTGTTGGTTCTTATCTTGGGTTTTTTGTAGCCAAAACAATTAATTTAATTGGATTAACCCATCCGTTGCCCATTGCAAATTTTACAATTGTTGGAATGGCGGGAATATTAAGCGGCCTTTTTCATGCGCCTTTAACCGCTATTTTCCTAATTGTTGAAATTACTGGTGGCTATGATTTAATGGTGCCTTTAATGATTGTTTCCTCAATCAGTTTTGCGGTTTCGAAACGATTTGAAGGTCATTCGATGGATGTCAAACATTTGGCCAAAAAAGGAGATGTTTTTACCACCAACAAAGACCGAAATATTTTATCCAATATCGATGTGATTTCAATTGTTAGAAAAGAAGAAAATGTTTTGACTAATGAAAGTACGTTAGAAAATATTGTCGAAATGCTAACGATCAAAAATCAAACTATTTTCCCTGTTGTTGATGCCAAAAATTTGCTCATCGGAATTGTTGATTTTGATACCATTCAGCCACTTGTTTACAAATCGTTTCATGTAAAATATACGCCATTAAACGAAATAATCAGCCAGCCAAAAGTCGTTTTTTCAATTGAAGATGGTGTAGAAATGGCGCTCGAAAAAATGGACGAACATCATTTAGACATTATTCCGGTTATAAAAGATGGAAAATATTTTGGATTGCTTTCAAAAATAGACATTCTCGAATCTTACAGAGAAAAACTAAAAGAAATGATTATTGAATAACCAAAAAAATGATTTGAAAACAATGTGCATTCAAAACTTGATAATGTTCTAAATAAATTAAAACTTTATCAAAATCTTACCAATGATTGCGCCAAAAGAATAAATCAAAATAGTAAATTTGTTGCTGAATAATGCGATTTCCTTTTATATAATATGTTAGAAAAAGACAACAACATCGAAGTTTTGGGCGCCCGCGTTCATAATTTAAAAAATATTGATGTTACCATTCCTCGAGAAAAATTAGTCGTCATTACAGGCCTTTCGGGTTCTGGAAAATCCTCATTGGCATTTGATACAATTTATGCCGAAGGACAACGCCGATATGTGGAAACCTTTTCGGCCTATGCGAGACAATTTCTAGGCGGATTGGAACGTCCCGATGTGGATAAAATTGATGGACTTTCGCCAGTGATTGCCATCGAACAAAAAACAACTAGCAAAAGTCCGCGGTCAACCGTTGGAACAATTACTGAAATTTACGATTTTCTTCGATTATTATATGCCAGAGCCGCCGATGCGTACAGTTATAACACGGGTGAAAAAATGGTCAGTTATAGCGATACGCAAATTAAAGAACTGATAATCAATGGTTATAACGGAAAACGAATCAATATTTTGGCACCCGTTATTCGTTCTAGAAAAGGACATTATGGCGAATTATTTCAACAAATTGCCAAACAAGGTTTTCTAAAAGTTCGAATTAATGGCGAAATCAAAGACATTACGCCAGGTATGAAACTCGATCGTTACAAGACGCACGATATCGAAATCGTGATCGATCGAATTGCCGTTGACACTTCTGTTGAAAGCGAAAAAAGATTGACCGACAGCATTAAAACCGCCATGTATCATGGTGAAAATGTTTTGATGATTTTAGAACACGATTCCAACGAAATTCGATTTTTTAGTCGGAATTTAATGTGTCCTACAACAGGCGTTTCTTATCAAAATCCAGAACCAAATCTGTTTTCGTTCAATTCACCAAAAGGGGCTTGTAGCCATTGTAACGGATTAGGAACCGTGAATGAAATCAATATCAAAAAAATAATCCCAAACTCGAAATTGTCGATAAAAAATGGAGGTTTTTTACCAATTGGCGAATACAAACCCACGTGGATTTTTAAACAATTGGAAATTATTGGCGAAAAATACAACTTCAAACTAAGCGACGCCATCGAAACTATTTCGGAGGAAGCCATGGAAATGATTTTGTATGGCGGCAAAGAAAAATTTGCTATCGAATCAAAAACATTAGGCATTACCAAAGAATATAAAATTGAATTTGAAGGTATTTCTAATTTTATTAAAACCCAACACGACGAAAGCAATTCGACTTCCATAAAAAGATGGGCGAAAGACTTTATGGATGAAGTAAAATGTCCTATTTGCGAAGGAACACGATTGAAAAAAGAAGCACTTTTCTTTAAAATAAACGAAAAAAATATTGCCGAATTATGCGATATGGACATTTCGGATGTTACATTTTGGTTTGATGAAATTCAAAAATACCTAACTGATAAACAAAAACTTATTGCTACCGAAGTAATCAAAGAAATTAAAGATCGATTGGCTTTTTTGATGAATGTTGGTTTGGATTATTTGGCTTTAAGTAGAAGTTCCAAATCGCTTTCTGGTGGCGAAGCGCAACGCATTCGATTGGCCACACAAATTGGTTCACAATTAGTTGGTGTTTTATACATTTTGGACGAACCAAGTATTGGTTTACACCAAAGAGATAATGACAAATTAATTCGTTCGCTAGAACAACTTCGCGATATTGGAAACTCAGTAATCGTTGTCGAACATGATAAAGACATGATTGAACGCGCGGATTATGTTATTGACATTGGTCCAAAAGCTGGAAAATATGGTGGCGAAATCATCAGTAATGGAACACCAACTGAATTACTTTCTTCGGATACTTTGACGGCGTCTTATTTGAACGGCAAACGTAAAATTGAAATTCCTAAAAAAAGACGAGAAGGAAATGGTAAATTTTTAAAACTTTCGGGCGCTACTGGAAATAATTTAAAAAATGTAACCATCGAAATTCCTTTGGGAAAAATGATTTGCATCACGGGAGTTTCAGGAAGCGGAAAATCGACATTAATTAATGAAACACTTTATCCGATTTTAAATGCTTTTTATTTTAATGGCGTAAAAAAACCAAAACCTTACAAAAAAATAGAAGGTTTGGAACATTTAGACAAAGTAATTGATATTGATCAGAGTCCGATTGGAAGAACGCCACGTTCCAATCCTGCAACTTACACCGACGTTTTTTCCGAAATACGCAACTTGTTTACAATGACTTCCGAAAGCATGATTCGGGGTTATAAAGCGGGTCGTTTCAGTTTTAATGTAAAAGGCGGACGATGCGAAACCTGCGAAGGTTCTGGCGTTCGAACGATTGAAATGAATTTCTTGCCCGATGTTTATGTTGAATGCGAAACCTGTCAAGGAAAACGCTTCAACCGAGAAACTTTGGAAATTCGATTTAAAGGAAAATCAATTTCAGATGTGTTGAATATGACCGTTGATGAAGCCGTTCCGTTTTTTGAAAATATTCCAAAAATTTATAGAAAAGTAAAAACCATTCAAGATGTTGGTTTGGGTTATATTACACTCGGACAACAAAGCACGACGCTTTCTGGTGGCGAAGCGCAACGCATAAAATTGGCAGGAGAATTGTCTAAAAAAGATACTGGAAATACCTTTTATATTCTTGATGAACCCACAACAGGCTTGCATTTTGAGGACATTCGAGTCTTAATGGAAGTCATTAATAAATTAGTCAATAAAGGAAATACCATCGTAATTATCGAACACAATATGGACGTGATTAAACTTGCCGATTATATTATTGATATTGGTCCAGAAGGCGGGAAAAATGGCGGCGAAGTCGTTGCAAAAGGAACTCCCGAAGAAGTAGCAAAAAATAAAAAAAGTCATACGGCTAGTTTCTTAAAAAAAGAATTATCTTAGTATGTTTGAATTTAAATAAATAGCCATGAGATTAGAGGATTTTGATAATGATGAAGATAAAGTAATTCAGGATAAATTAAAAAGAAAAACTTGGAACGAAATACGCGCCAATGATTCATGGGCTATTTTCAAGATTATGTCTGAATTTGTTATGGGTTATGAAAACATGAGCCGAATTGGTCCATGCGTTACAATATTTGGTTCAGCACGAACAAAACCAGATGAAAAATATTATTTATTAGCCGAAAAAATAGCATTCAAAATCAGCAAATCGGGATATGGCGTGATAACGGGCGGTGGCCCTGGAATCATGGAAGCCGGAAATAAAGGCGCTCATTTGGGTGGCGGAACTTCGGTGGGTTTAAACATTGAATTACCGTTTGAACAACATTATAATCCGTATATCGACCGAGATAAAAACTTGAATTTTGATTATTTTTTCGTGAGAAAAGTGATGTTTGTCAAATATTCACAAGGGTTTGTAATCATGCCGGGAGGTTTTGGAACACTCGACGAAATGTTTGAAGCTTTGACGTTAATACAAACCAAAAAAATCGGAAAATTTCCAATTATATTAGTTGGAAAACAATTTTGGAGTGGCCTAATCGAATGGATAAAAACGGTTTTAATTGAACAATATAAAACAGTAAATCAAGACGATTTAAATTTATTCAAAATCGTTGATACCGAAGACGAAGTTCTTGAAGTATTGGATACTTTCTATAAAAAATACAATTTAAGCCCAAATTTCTAGTATTTCAAATAGATTTCGTTGTCCGTTCTTTTAACCAAAATAAATCTTTAAAAAAGAATCCAGTTGAAATCACGCCATGTACTTTTATTGCTATTCGTTTTAGCATTTCCAATAAAACAATTTGCCCAACATCATTCTCAAATGACCGTTGAGTTAAATTCGGTTGCAAAAAAGTTAAATATTCAGCAAGAAATTACCTTTATAAATAATTCAACAGATACACTAACTTCAATTGTTTTGAACGATTGGATAAATGCCTATTCGTCAAAATCAACTCCTTTGGCCAATCGGTTTTCGGATGAGTTTTATAACGGATTTCATTTGGCCAAAGACGAAGAACGCGGAAGCACCGAAAACATTACAATTATCAATTCGGATAAATTGTTTTTGAATTGGAATCGTCCTTTTGAAAATCCTGATATAATTGTTGTTGCGCTTCGTGAAAAATTAGTACCCAATCAAAAAATTATACTAAATCTAACCTATTCGGTCAAAATTCCGAGTGATCGATTTACTGGTTTTGGTTATGGAAACAAAGGTGAATTTAATTTAAAAAATTGGTTTCTAACGCCTGCACGATTCGAAAATCATGAATTTGTAAAATACAGCAATAATAATTTAGACGATATTTCAAATGCAAATTCGAATTTTGATATCCTCTTAAAAATTCCTACGAAACTAGAAATCATTTCCGACCTGAATTTGAATAAAACGGAACAAACTGACGGGAATACCACTTATTATTTATCGGGCGAAAATCGTCAGGATTTTACTCTTTTTGTATCTCCAAAAAATAATTTTAACACTTATAAATTTGGTTTAAATGAAATCGTTACTGATCTAAAAGACAATAAATTAAATAAAGATAACAAACAAATTATCATCAGCAGAATAGCTGAATATGTCTCCAAAACGATTGGCGACTATCCAAACCAAAAAATAATCGTTTCGCAAGCCGATTACGAACGAAATCCTTTCTACGGCTTAAATCAATTACCTTCTTTTATTAGTCCGTTTTCGGATGAATTTATATTTGAAATCAAGTTTTTAAAAACCTATTTAAATGCTTATTTGAAAAATAGTTTGCGCTTGAATCCGAGAAACGACAATTGGATTTATGATGGAATTCAGGTTTATGCGATGATGAAATATATTGACGAAAACCATCCGAAAAGCAAAATGTTTGGTTCTATTGCTAGTTATAAAATTTTGAAAAGTTACAATTTGACCAATTTGGATTTTAATGAGCAATACAGCTATTTTTATATGCTAATGGCGCGAAAAAACCTGGACCAACCATTGGGCGACCCAAAAAATACTTTAATAAAATTTAACGAACAAATTGCAAGTAAATACAGAGCTGGATTGAGTTTACGCTACCTCGAACATTATTTGGACGAAAATGCCGTAGCCAATTCTATTCGAGAATTTTATTTGCTAAACAAAACGCGACAAGTTTCGCAAAATGACTTTGAAACAACTTTAAAATCAAATACAACTAAGAATATTGATTGGTTTTTCAATACCATTATTCATTCTCGAGAAATTATCGATTATAAATTTGCTACTGTTACAAAAACAAAAGACAGCATTCAATTTTCGATAAAAAACAAAACCAATGCAGCGGTTCCTATTCCTGTTTTTGGTTTAAAAAAAGGTGAAATTGTATTTAAACAATGGATTGAAACCAACAAAACCGATAGTATTTATTCGATTGAAAGAAAAAACGCCGACAAAATTGTGCTGAATTATTCCAATGAAGTTCCAGAATACAACCTTCGAAACAATTGGAAATCATTGAAAGAACATTCCATCAATAATCGCCCCATAAAGTTTAATTTTATGAAAGATTTGGAAGACCCATATTACAATCAAATTTTATATGTTCCCACTATAACCTATAATTTATACGACGGATTATCGCCTGGAATTCGATTCCACAACAAGACCATTTTGGACAAACCCTTTTCTTTTGACATCAATCCCGCATTTTCTCCCAATAAAAAATCATTGACAGGAGGGTTTTTAGTGGCTGCGAATCAAAACAATCGCGACTCCAACATTTACAACATAAAATACTCCATCAGTGGCGCTTATTTTCATTATGCTCCAGACGCCGCCTATCTCAAAATCAATCCGATGATACAAATGCGAATTCGGGAATCCGATTTTAGAGACAACCGAAAACAAATGATTATTTTTCGTCAAGTATTAGTAAATCGGGACAAAAGCAACTATAGCATTGACAATATAGTCGAAAATTACTCTGTTTTTAATGCCAAATATTACAATTCAAGAACAGAAATAACCAATCATTTTAGTTTTAAAAACGATTTGCAAATTACCGGTCAATTTTCAAAAGTTTCCGCCGAAATTGAATATCGAAAATTATTTGAAAGCAATCGTCAAGTTAATTTACGTCTTTTTGCTGGAAGTTTTTTACACAATAACTCCCAAAATGATTTTTTTAGTTTTGCAGTTGATCGTCCAACGGATTATTTGTTTGATTATAATTTTTATGGGCGTTCTGAAAGTACCGGTTTTTTTAGTCAACAAATCATTATTGGCGAAGGCGGATTTAAATCAAAAATAAGCAATCCTTATGCTAATCAATGGATTACTACTTTTAATGGTAGTTTCAATATTTGGAATTGGTTTGAAGTTTATGGTGATGTTGGATTAATAAAAAGTCGTTATCAAAGCCCGCGTTTCATTTATGACAATGGGTTTAGATTGAATTTAGTTACCGATTATTTTGAACTCTATTTTCCTGTTTATTCCAACAATGGGTGGGAAATTGCAGCAAACAAATACAACGAAAAAATTCGTTTTGTTATCACATTTGACATCAAAACACTTGTCAATTTGTTTACAAGAAAATGGTTTTAGAAAAAAAGTCTAAAATCCATTCCGTTTTACCTAATTATATAAAATCTATTTATCAAAAAATAGCGAATTGTAGTTAGATTTTAATTATTTTTGCTTTTATCATACAAGAAAATCCATTTATGACAATTACATCCACTCAAGTGCTTTCGTTTGAAGATTTCAAAACAGAAGTATTTCATGACTATAAAACTGCTGTTGTTTCGAGAGAATGCAGCTTGTTGGGCAGGCGTGAAGTTTTGACTGGAAAAGCAAAGTTTGGTATTTTTGGAGATGGAAAAGAAGTGCCACAATTGGCGCTTGCCAAAGCATTTAAAAATGGCGATTTTCGATCGGGTTATTATCGTGACCAAACCTTTATGATGGCGATTGGACAATTATCTGTTCATGAGTTTTTTGCAGGTTTATATGGTCATTCGGATATCAATTTTGATCCAATGAGCGCCGGACGTCAAATGGGCGGGCATTTTGCAACGCATTCGCTTGACGAAAAAGGAAATTGGAAAAACCTTACGATTCAAAAAAATTCCAGTTCTGATATTTCACCTACGGCCGGACAAATGCCGCGTTTGTTAGGATTGGCGCAAGCATCAAAAATATATCGAAAAGTAAAAGGAATTACCATTAGCCCTAATTTTTCAATTAATGGAAATGAAGTGGCGTGGGGAACTATAGGAAATGCTTCAACTTCTGAAGGTATTTTTTTCGAAACCATAAATGCTGCTGGCGTTTTGCAAGTTCCAATGGTGATGAGCGTTTGGGATGATGCCTATGGCATTTCTGTTCATGCGAAACACCAAACTACCAAAGAAAATATTTCCGAAATTCTGAAAGGTTTTCAACGAGATGAAAACGCAAATGGATATGAAATTCTAACTGTAAATGGTTGGGATTATCCTTCATTAGTGGAGGTTTATGAAAAAGCGTCAGAAATTGCACGAGAAGAACATGTTCCTGTTTTAATTCACGTAAAAGAATTAACCCAACCACAAGGACATTCTACTTCGGGTTCACACGAGCGCTACAAATCAAAGGAGCGATTGGAATGGGAAACGGAATTTGATTGCAATACAAAAATGCGAGAATGGCTAATCGCCAATGAATTAGCAACTGCAGAAGAATTGGATCATATTGAAACCGAATCGAAAAAAGAAGTTTTAGAAGGAAAAAAAATGGCTTGGGCTGCTTTTTTATCGCCAATAAAAAAAGAACAAGAGAAATTGGTTTCGCTATTGCAAAACATTGCAAAATCAAGTCAAAATAAGGTTAGTATTGAAAAAGTCGCAACGGATTTGGCAGCAATAAAAGAACCTATTTTTAAAGATATTTTGATTGTCGCACGAAAAACCATTCGTTTGGTTATTAATGATTCAGAGAAAAATCAATTGTCGGACTTTATAACCTCTTTTCAAAATCAAATACAGCCTAAATTCAGTTCGCATTTGCATTCCGAATCGAAACAAAACGTACTGGAATCAAAAGCTATTTTACCAACTTACACAAATGATTCCGAACTTGTTGACGCACGTTTGATACTCCGAGATAATTTTGATGCGCTTTTCAGCAAATATCCCGAAGCGCTTATTTTTGGGGAAGATGCTGGAAATATTGGCGATGTCAACCAAGGTTTGGAAGGCATGCAAGAAAAATATGGCGAACTTCGTGTTGCTGATGTTGGTATTCGCGAAGCTACTATTATCGGGCAGGGAATTGGAATGGCCATGCGCGGTTTGCGTCCAATTGCCGAAATTCAATACTTGGATTATCTGTTGTATGGGATTCAAATTATGAGCGATGATTTAGCCACATTACAATACCGAACTGCGGGTCGTCAAAAATCGCCTTTGATTATTCGGACGCGTGGGCATCGATTAGAAGGAATTTGGCATTCGGGTTCGCCAATGGGAATGATAATAAATGCTATTCGAGGAATTCATGTTCTCGTACCAAGAAATATGGTGAAAGCTGCTGGTTTTTATAACACTTTACTAGACTGCGATGAGCCAGCGCTTGTAATTGAATGTTTGAATGGCTATCGTTTGAAAGAAAAAATGCCAACCAATTTAGGCGAATTCAAAACTCCGATTGGCTTTGTGGAAACAATCAAATCTGGAAAAGACATGACGGTGGTTTCCTATGGTTCCACTTTGCGAATTATTGAACAAGCCGCAAACGAATTATTAGAATTTGGAATTGCTATCGAAATCATAGATGTTCAATCGCTATTACCATTCGATTTAAACAAAGATATTGCCAAAAGTTTAGCTAAAACCAATCGCTTATTAATCGTTGACGAAGATGTGCCTGGAGGTGCTTCTGCTTATATTCTTCAACAAATCATCGATGAACAAAAAAGTTATTTTCATTTGGACAGTCAACCACAAACTTTGACTGCAAAAGCCCATCGTCCAGCCTATGGAACCGATGGCGATTACTTTTCTAAGCCTTCTGCCGAAGATGTTTTTGAAAAAGTGTACAGCATGATGAATGAAGTCAATCCAAACCAATTTCCAAGTTTATATTAGTAAATTCTTTTTAGGAGCGAATTGTATCCATATCAAAATCCCAAGGAAGTAATGGGTTGTACCACAATTGTCCATTTGAAACTTGAAGCGGGGAATCAAAATTATTCGTGTATAAAGCGCCAGTTCCTAGTCCTTGTGGCATTGGATTTTCTTGTAAAAAAGTCCATTGGGCAATCGCATTTAAGCCAATATTACTTTCCAAAGCAGACGTAATCCACCAGCCGATATTGTATTTATTGGCTAATAAAATCCACTCTTTTGTACCCCGAAAACCGCCTACAAAACTGGGTTTCAAAATAATGTATTGGGGTTGGATTTTCTGTAATAATTGTTCTTTTTCTTCCAATGAAAATACGCCAATCAGCTCTTCGTCCAAGGCAATTGGAATTGGGCTTAATTTACACAGTTCTGACATTGTGTCAGTATTGTTTTTTTGAATAGGTTGCTCAATACTATGTATTTGAAATCCAGTTAATTGGTTTAATTTATATAAAGCTGTTTTTGAATCAAAAGCACCGTTAGCATCCACTCTGATTTCGATGATTTCGGGAGGAAAATTTTGCCTAATTAATCGTAATAATTCCAATTCTGTGTCAAAATCTATAGCGCCAATTTTAAGTTTTATACAATGAAAACCTTCGGATAATTTAGCTTCAATTTGTTGCTTCATAAACTCCTTGTTGCCCATCCAAACGAGACCATTTATTGGAATGCTTTTTTGCCCATCTGTAAATGCTGATGAAAATAAAACAAAAGGATTTTCGGAAGCCAACGATTGAAATGCCATTTCTAATCCAAATTGAATGGAAGGAAACGCAATAAGTGCTTTCCAAAGTAAAGTTTCGCCGAGATGGATATTATCGCAAGCCCATCGCAAATGGTCTTCATAGTCCGGTCGGTCATCCACGCTCAAACCCCGAAGTAATCCGCATTCGCCAATGCCTTTTTTTCCTTCGTTTTCAAGAACAATAAACCACGTTTCTTTTTGAACTAATACGCCGCGTGACGTTCCGGAAGGACGCTTGAAATCAAGAATATATTTTAAATAAGAAGCTTTCAAAATTACAATTCGAGGCTTTCGCCAATTTTTAAAAGCATTAAATCCTTGCCTTTATTGAAGAATTTACGAATCGCTTCGTCGTGATTGATCTCGATATAGCCGAAAGTGTCATAATGATAGCCGAGTATTTTATCGCATTCCAAAAAATCGGAAGCCATGATAGCGTCGTCAACATCCATGGTGAAGTTATTCCCAATTGGCAGAATTGCCAAATCGAGTTTGGTGCGCATCGGAATCAGTTTCATATCCATAGAAAGCGCTGTATCGCCGGCAATATATATGTTTTTGTGTTCGCCTTCAATTACAAAACCGCCTGGATTTCCACCATAAGTTCCATCAGAAAAAGAACTCGAATGAATGGCATTTACATATTTCACCTTGCCAAAATCAAAAGTCCAGCTTCCACCGTGGTTCATCGGATGGCAATGAAATCCTTTTTTGCTATAATGTCCTGCTATTTCTGCATTCGAAACAATGGTTGCTTGCGTGTGTTTGGCGATGGTTTCAACATCCAAAACATGATCTTGATGCGCATGGGTGATTAAAATGAAATCGGCTTTTAAATCGAGGATATCGATATGTTTTGCTTTTGGATTTCCAGAAATAAAAGGGTCAACGATAATATTTTTTCCACCGACTTCAATGTGAAGGGACGCGTGGCCTAAAAATGTAATTTTCATATTCAAATAAGTTCGATTAAATGAAACAATTAGGAATTATTAACTACCAAATCAGAAAGGAAATAAATCATGCACAAAGCCAGTAATATCGAAAGCGCAAAGATGCTTAAGGCGAGTTTTTTCAATTCTGGGTCTAATAATTTAGGGTCTTGATTTTTATGCACGCGGATAAGATGCAGGGTCAATGGAATATAGGCTGCCAAGAAAAAATACATATCAAAATTAAAATGAAATGGATCTGAATCGCGGTAAATATCAAATAAAATTCCGAAAACCAAAATCAAAACCATTGCTGAAACAATTAGAAAATAATGGTATTTTTTGGCATTCTTACCTCCTATTTTTACCACAATTGTATTCTTTTTTGATTTTTTATCGGACGCTTCGTCGCGCATGTTATTTAAATTTAAAACACCAACACTCATAAAACCAATGGCACTTGCTGGCAAAACTAATAGCCAATCCATTTCTTTGGCAAACATAAAATAAACACCCAAGGTGCTTACCCATCCAAAGAATATAAACACAAACAAATCGCCATAACCTTTGTAGCCATAAGCAGTATTCCCAACCGTGTAACGAATAGCCGAAGCTATCGCCAAAACGCCGAGTAGAAAATAAAAGATAGAATACCCAAAATAATGGTCTTTGAAGGAAACATAAATCAACAAAACGGCCGATAATAAAGTCAGTATTGAGGTCAAAATCATTGCGCGTTTCATTGCTTCTGGCGAAATGGCACCACTTTGAATGGTTCGTTTGGGTCCTACCCTATCTTGATTATCGGTTCCTTTCATTCCATCGCCATAATCATTGGCGAAATTGGATAAAATTTGCAATCCTAAAGTAGTTGATAAGGCAAAAAGTATTATTTTCCAATTAAACATTGCTTGTGACATGGCATAAAAACTACCCACAATAATTCCGGAAACCGAAAGCGGTAATGTTCTTAATCGGGCGGCTTGAATCCAGTGTTTCATTTTTTATGTTGATTTGTCAATTCGGTTTTTCGTTTATTGTTGCTATTTATAAAATTATGGCAACCATTTTTTCTCAAAATTGGGTTTGCGTTTTTCTAAAAATGCGTCTCTTCCTTCTTTGGCTTCGTCAGTCATATAGGCCAGCCGAGTGGCTTCGCCGGCAAAAACTTGTTGCCCAACCATTCCATCATCGGTTAAATTCATAGCGAATTTTAGCATTTTTATTGACGTTGGCGATTTTTGAAGAATCTCTTGTGCCCATTCAAATGCGGTGTTCTCTAAATCATCATGAGGAATTACGGCATTAACCATTCCCATATCCATGGCTTCTTGTGCCGAATAATTTCGACCTAAAAAGAAAATTTCGCGCGCTTTCTTTTGACCTACCATTTTGGCCAAATAAGCCGAACCATATCCGCCATCAAAACTAGTAACATCGGCATCGGTTTGTTTAAAAATCGCGTGTTCTTTGCTGGCTAAAGTTAAATCGCAAACCACATGCAAACTGTGTCCGCCGCCAACTGCCCAACCTGGGACAACCGCAATTACTACTTTTGGCATAAACCGAATTAATCGTTGCACTTCAAGAATATTCAATCGATGTTGCCCATCGTCGCCCACATAGCCTTGATGACCGCGGGCATTTTGATCGCCTCCGCTGCAAAAAGAATAAACACCATCTTTGCTCGAAGGCCCTTCTGCCGAAAGCAAAACAACGCCAATGGATGTGTCTTCCTGAGCGTCATAAAAAGCTTGATACAATTCAGAAGTAGTTTTTGGACGAAAAGCATTGCGCACATTAGGTCTGTTGAACGCAATTCGGGCCACCCCGTCACATTTTTTATAGGTAATATCTTCAAATTCTCTGACTGTTTTCCAAAGGATAGGATTCATAACTGTAGTATTTTAGTGTAAAAATAAAGCATTTTTTACACTTTTCGAATAAAATAATTGCGAACCTATTTTTAAGGGATTAATGGCGTGTATTTGAACGATTTCGTTTCCATTTAAGGATTAAAAAGAATCAACATTGGTTTGATTCAAAACCATTTATTTGACAAGATAAATCCCGTCTTCTTTAATTTCGATTAGTTTGTCTTTATACAAAGCACCAATTGCTTTTTTGAAGGTTTTCTTGCTCATTTTCAAAACTGTTTTAATGTCTTCGGGATGGCTATTATCGTTCAAACGAAGAAAACCTCGACTGGCTTTGAGTTCGTTTAAAATAACTTCGGCATTGGGTTCAATGCTTTGATAGCCTTGAATTTGAAGCGCCACATCAATTTTATTATCCGGACGAATGGTTTTGATAAAGCCACGCATTCTATCGCCAGTTCGAATGGCATCGTCATACACCTCATCTTTATAAACCAACCCTTTGTGTTGTTCGTTAATAATCACATTGATGCCAATTTCGGTAATATGCGAAACAATCAAATCCACTTCTTCACCTTTTTCGACCGTTAAAATATCATTGTTCAAAAACTGATTGGTTTTGCTTGAAGCCACCAAACGATTCGTTTTTTCGTCCATATAAAGATAGACTAAATAGCGTTTTCCTTTTTCCATTGGGCGCGCTTGTTCTTTGAACGGAACCAGAATATCTTTTTCCATTCCCCAATCCATGAAAGCCCCAATTTGATTGACGTAATTCACGCGTAAAAGCGCAAATTCGTTCAATAAAATATAAGGTTCCAATGTGGTTGCAACAGGGCGTTCTTCGTGGTCCAAATAAACAAAAACAACGAGTTCTTCACCTATTTCAAATTCATTCGGAACGTATTTATTGGGTAATAATATATCGGATATTCCTTCTGGATCGGTAATTGGGTCACCTAAAAATAGGCCTACTTTCGTATCGCGAAGAATGGTCAGGGTATTGTATTTTCCTATTTCAATCATAGTATTGCATTTCTAAAGTGCAAAGGTACGAAATAGGAATTGGAAGTTTTCGAAATCAATCATTTCTTATACCAACTCCTTAAAAAACTGCAACAATACGGAATCATTTTGTCTTGTTGGAGTGAAAATTTCTAGAATTGTAGGTTGGTCGTTTTGAGAATACAAACTCGAAATAGCATCTTGCAAAGAAGCTTCGTTGCTTGCAATTTGATATTGAAAACCATACATTTTTGCCAAATGTTCAGCGGTCAAGCAATGCGAAGTTTCAAAAAACGTATTAAAAAAAGGCGTTTCTTGGTGTCCGGGTAAAATTCTAAAAATACCGCCACCGCCGTTATTTATTAAGATAATTTTAAAATTTTTAGGAATATAATTGTTCCAAAGCGCATTACTATCATAAAGAAAACCAATGTCGCCAGTAATCAAAATGGTTTGTTTTTTATTGGCAATTGCCGCTCCAATTGCCGTGGAAGTACTACCGTCAATGCCACTTGTTCCGCGATTGCAAAACACTTCTATTGAAGGATGAATGTCGATTAATTGCGCATATCGAATGGCCGAACTATTACTAATTTGCAACTGACTATTTTGAGGCAACTGACTTAAAACGGCATCAAAAACTTTAAAATCGGTGAACGGAATTGTATTCAAATAGGCGGTTCTTTTTACTTTTCGAAGGGAATTAACTTGGTTATAAGTTGAAAAATAATCACTTGAAACGGTTTCCGAAACTGGAATTAACGCATTAAAAAACGCATTTGGGTGGATTTTAAAATGCTGGGTTAATGCCCCAAAAGTATCATAGGCGCGCAAAGAATCAATGTGCCAATGGTGTTTTGGTTTGTATTTTCGAAGAAATGCTTTTATTCGTTTGGAAACCACCATTCCGCCAAAAGTGATTAGAATTTCGGGTTGAAACGCTTCAAAATCTTCGGGAGAAAAAGGGGTTATTAATGTGTCAATGGTATTTATAAAAGAAGGATGATGCCAATTGGAAGTGGTTTCGGTCAAAACAACTACCGATTGATCATTGGCTAGAAAACTGGCAACATTTTCATCTATTTCATTCGGATTGTTGACGCCAACGAGAACTAATTTCTTTTTTGATGTGTTCCAAATTTGGATCATTTCTTCCGAAATTTGAATTGGAATCAACTGCTTTTCATTTGCGGAAGCGAAACTATTTTCAGAAATCGAAAGTTGGTTTACGGTTTCGTATAAAGGCTCTTCAAAAGGGGCATTAATATGAACCGGGCCTTTTTCTTGAACAGCGATAGTTAAAGCTTCAATGATTTTTTGGTCGTTTTCTGAGGAAGCCCCATCGACCAAATTAGCATTATAAATAGAATGATTTTGAAACACATTTTCTTGCCGAATGGTTTGGCCGTCGCCAATATCAATTTTGTCCGAAGGTCGGTCGGCGCTAATAACTACGAGTGGAATTTGGCTATAAAAAGCTTCGGCCACCGCGGGATAATAGTTTAATAATGCCGAACCCGAGGTGCAAATTACGGCAACTGGTTTCTGAATTTGTTGGGCAATTCCCAGGGCAAAAAAAGCCGCCGAACGTTCATCAGCAATGCTATAACATGTAAATGCTGGATTATTGACAAACCCAATAATTAATGGCGCGTTTCGAGAACCTGGAGAAATTACGATATGGGTTATCCCTTTTGCGAGACAAATCTTGATGATGCTTTGCGCTAAAGGAATTTTTGGGTGAATCATTTTTTTTGTTGCAAAGGTTTAAAGTTGCATAAGTTACAAAGGTACAAAGTTGGAAAGGTTTTTCGGCAATCACCAATAGTTTTATTACTTTTGAAAAACAATTCAATTTGAAATAGAAATGACTATTAGACCTTACAAAACCGAAGATACTCAGGCGATTTTAGAAATTATAAATCATAATATTCTGCATTCGACATCGCTTTATGATTATTCGGTTCGAACAATTGAGCAACAAAAAGCGATTTTGGAAGAAAAAATCAAGAAAGGTTTTCCTATAATTGTGGCCGAAAAGGAAGGCGAAATACTAGGTTTTGGAATGTATTCGGAATTTCGATTTCGGGAAGCGTATCAATTTACGGTTGAACATTCGGTTTATGTTGCTGCGAATCATCTGGGAAAAGGCATTGGCAAAAGTTTGTTGTCGGAATTAATTGTATTGGCGAAAGCCCAAAAATTGCATACAATGATTGGCGTTATAGATTCCGAAAACCAGAATAGCATTGCGTTTCACGAGCAATTTGGTTTCAAAATTGTGGGCGTCGTCAAGGAATCGGGCTATAAATTTGACCGCTGGTTGGATTCGGTTTTTATGCAATTAATATTATAATTGATTATTTTTCAATCCAGTTTACGATTTTAGCATCGGTTGGTTCTACGCCAGAAAGATACATTTGTTCCAACTCCCCTTTTTCGTTGATTAAATATTTTTGGAAGTTCCATTGTACTTTTGAATCAAGAACGCCATTTAATTTTTTCTGAGTCAAAAATTTGTAGACTTCGTGCATGTCTTTTCCTTTTACCGAAATTTTTCCCATCATTTGAAAGGTTACGCCGAAGTTTTTTTGACAAAAAGTAGCAATTTCGGCATTGGTTCCTGGTTCTTGCCAAAGGAAATTATTGGCTGGAAAGCCTATGATAACAAAGTTTTTGTTTTTATATTTTTCATATATAGCTTCTAAATCTTTGTATTGGGAGGTGTATCCGCATTTGGAAGCCGTATTTACGATTAGGATTTTCTTGCCTTTAAGGGTTGCGAAATCAAATGTTTTTCCGTTAAGGTCTTGAACTTTAAATTGGTAAATCGTGGGTTTGGTTTGCGCTTGCATTTGAAAACAGAGTAAAATAAGGGTTACGATTAAAATGACTTTTTTCTTCATGATTATAATTTTTTATAAAATTAGTCAGAAATAATGTTTCCGAAACCTAATCAATAATTAATACTTTGTTAAAAAAACGTCACAAGATTATTTTGCTACTTTTATAACTATTCATTAAACAAAAAAGGCTCAACCTTGATTGAACCTTTTGTATATTGTTTTTTTAATTATTTATAATACTTTCTGTATTTTGGATACGTTATCGCCCCAATAAAAGCAATAACAACCATACAAATCCATATCCAATTCAAAGAATGCGCTTCGCCACTAGCATAGGAATGCAATCCAACAAGGTGGAAATTCACGCCATAATAAGTAAATAAAATCGAAATAAAAGCAAACATGCTCATTAGATTAAAAACCCATTTTCCGCGAAACATTGGGACAAATCGGGAATGTATCACAAAGGCATAAATCATAATACTAATTAAAGCCCAAGTTTCTTTTGGGTCCCAACCCCAATAACGCCCCCAACTTTCATTCGCCCATTGACCACCAAGAAAGTTTCCAATGGTCAACATCACCAAACCAATCGTTAACGCCATTTCATTGATGTAGGTAATTTCTTTAATATTCAACGCCATTTTTTCTTTATTTTTATCATTCGTAAAGAAAATTAATAGCAAAGAAACGAAGCCCAAAATCATTCCCAACGCAAACGGACCATAACTCGCAACAATTACCGCCACGTGAATCATTAACCAATAGGAATTCAAAACAGGCTGCAAATTAGCAATATCGGGATCAATCCAATTCATATAGGCAGCCATCAAAATCATTGCCGTCACAAATGCCGAAGAAGCCACCGTAAGTTTTGATTTACGATCAAATGCCAATCCGAAAAACATGGTTGCCCAAGCCACATAAATAATCGATTCATAGGCATTACTCCAGGGCGCATGACCTGAAATATACCATCGGGTGATTAATCCTAATGTGTGAATTGCAAATAATAATCCGATAATTACGTGCATACTATTTACCAAAATTGCCATAATCTTGTTGTCTTTAAAAATCTTTACAATCGTTAGAAACAACATGAAAATTCCAGCAATCACATACCAATAAAACAGTTTTTTGAATACGTCATATTTATTATATAAAATTTCAGAAGTAATTCGGTTTTCCGATGGCATTACCATTGCGCCATATTTTCGCTGAAATTTCTTTATTCCATTCAAATAAAAATCCGCTTCCTTATAGGATTTACTTGTATTGGCTTTGTCAAGCGAAAGCATATAAACTGGTAAAATTTGGGAGGCAAAAATAGAATCCATTCCTTTTAAACCCGCATGCCCAATTTCAAGATGGGAAATCCATTTGAAGTTTTTATCCTTTGGAATTGGAAAAATTCTAAGAATACTGCCACTTAAAGCCGAATTTAATAAATTAACTTTTTTATCCGTTTCAATAAAATCTTTTTCAAATTGATTGGGATTGGCAGCTTTGTAGGCTCCGTCTAAGTATGGCGATAATTTATAGTTTCCTTTATTATCGAAAAAGGAAATAAAAGGGGCATATTTATCTTCTTTTTTTATGCCAATAATACTCCGAATACTATCATTTCCGGCCTTTATGTAGATTAATGGAATTTCAAACCACGCATTCGGAAATTGCGTCATCGATAAAAATACTTGGTCGGAATTCAACCCTTTATAGGTATCGCTGTGGCTTACTTTTCTTAATAATTCGGACGAAAAAGTATTTAAAGGTTTCATTCTTCCGCCAGCATCTTGAATAATTAATCTTCCAAATTTGGCCGCGTGAACTTCTGAAACTTTATATTTTTGAATCAACGAATCAATTTCTTTTACAGCAATGGGTTTTTCAGAATGAGTTTGTCCAAAAGTTGTACAACTCAAAAAAAGCAATACGATGGTAATGAGTTTTGATTTTTTAGTTTTAACAAATTCTAGTTTTCGTTTGATATCAGCAAAACGATAATGCTTGGTAAACAGAATCGACATTAGTGCAAAAAACAA